>VAXS01000060.1 GCA_005883255.1 Actinomycetota bacterium
GTCATCGACGTCGAGACCTGGTCCAGCGGGATCCCGTCGAACGCCGTGCGCATGTCGTCGATCGTGTCGATGGCGACGCCCGTGCGGCCCACCTCGCCCCGCGAGCGCACGTCGTCGGAGTCCAGCCCCAGCTGGGTGGGCAGGTCGAAGGCCATGCTCAGGCCGGTGGAGCCGTGCTCGAGCAGGTAGCGGTAGCGGGCGTTGGACTCCTTGGCCGAGGCGTAGCCCGCGTACTGGCGCATCGTCCACAGCTGGCGGCGGTACATGTCCGGATGGATGCCGCGCGTGTACGGGTACTCGCCGGGCTCGCCCAGGCGCTCCGGGAGCTCGGGCGGGAGGTCGGCGTCGTGGTAGACGGTCTTGACCTCGATGCCGGAGTCCGTGAACCGGCGGGGGTCGTCGGGGCCGACGATGGGCGCGATCGTGCGATGCTCGGGGGTGGTGGCCATGGGGGAAGGCTACTCGTACCCTTTCCGCATATGAGCGTGTCCGCGCCGTGCCAGCGATGACCGTCCGGGTCCGCCTGTTTGCGGCGCTGCGCGAGCGCGCCGGCTCCGACGAGGTGGAGCTCGAGCTGCCGGAGGGCGCGCGGGTGGGCGACGCGCTGGAGCGCCTGGGCGACCTGGCCGGCGGCCTGCGCCTGGTCATGGCGGTCAACCGCGAGTACGCGGACGCGGACGCGCCCCTGGCGGCCGGCGACGAGCTGGCGCTGATCCCGCCGGTGTCGGGCGGCGAGCGCGCGGAGGCGTTCTCGAGCCTGACGATGGAGCCGATCTCGATCGACGACCTCCTGGCCCGGGTCCGCGATCCCCGCGCGGGGGCGGTGGTCACGTTCCTGGGCGTCACTCGCGACGTCGACTTCCTCGACTACGAGGCCTACGTGGAGATGGCGTCCGAGCGCATCCACGCGATCGTCAGCGAGGCCTGCGAGGGCCGCGCGGTGTGCCGCGTGGTGGCCGAGCACCGCTTGGGGCCCGTGCCGCTCTCCGAGCCGTCGGTGGCGGTGGCCGTCTCCGCCCCGCATCGGGCCGAGGCGTTCGCGGCGGCGCGCGAGATCATCGACCGCATCAAGGCCGAGGTCCCGATCTGGAAGCAGGAGGAGGGCGAATGGGTCGAGGGGACGCCGCCGCCCACGCGGTGAGCGAGCGGCTGCGCTCGCTGCCGTCGGTCGAGCGGCTGGCCGCGCGGCTGGAGGCGCCGCACGCGCTGGCCGTCGCCGCCGCCCGGGAGGCAATCGAGGCGCGCCGGGAGGAGGTGCGGGCCGGCGCCGAGGGCGAGGTGGACCTGCTGGAGCGGGCCCGGGCGGCGCTGTCCGGCGCCGAGCTGCCCTCGCTGCGGCGCGTGCTCAACGCCACCGGCGTGATCGTCCACACCAACCTGGGTCGCGCGCCGCTCCCGGGCGCCGCGCGCGACGCGCTGGCGGCTGTGGCCGAGGGCTACGCCAACCTGGAGCTCGACCTGGCCTCCGGCGCGCGCGGTTCGCGGCAGGCCCACGTCGAGGGCCTGCTGCGCGAGCTGACCGGCGCCGAGGCGGCGCTGGCCGTCAACAACGGCGCGGCGGCGGTGCTGCTGGCGGCGGCGGCGCTGGCCGGCGACGGGCGGGCGATCGTCGTCTCCCGGGGCCAGCTGGTCGAGATCGGCGGCTCGTTTCGCATACCGGAGGTCGTCGCGCAGTCGGGCGCCCGACTGGTGGAGGTGGGGACCACCAACCGCACCCGCCTCGCGGACTACGAGCGGGCCCTGGCCGGCGGCGACGTGGCCGCGATCCTGCGCGTCCATCCGTCGAACTTCCGCACGGTGGGCTTCGTCGAGCAGGTGGAGATCGAGACGCTGTGCGGGCTCGGGCCGCCGGTGATCGACGACGTGGGCTCGGGCGCGCTCGCCGCCGGAGTGGCGGCGCTGCGCGACGAGCCGCCGGTGCGCCGGTCGGTGCTGGCGGGCGCCGGGCTGGTGTGCTTCTCGGGCGACAAGCTCCTGGGCGGGCCCCAGGCCGGCCTGCTGGTGGGTCGGGCGCCGGCCGTGGAGCGCGCCCGGGCGCACCCGCTGGCCCGGGCGGTGCGCATCGACAAGCTGGCGCTGGCGGCCCTGGAGGCGACGCTGCGGCTGTATCGCGACCCCGAGCGAGCCCGCCGGGAGATCCCGGTCCTGCGGATGCTCGACGCGCCCGAGCCCGAGCTGGCGGCGCGAGCGGGCCGGCTGCGTGAGGCGATCGAGCGGGCGGGCGGTGCGGCCGAGCCGATCCGCGCCAGCGCGAAGGTGGGCGGCGGAGCGCTGCCGCTGCTGGAGCTGGAGGGGCCGGTGGTGGCGGTCGAGCCCGGCCGCGACGGCGTCGACGCCCTGGCCGCGCGCCTGCGCGCCGGCGAGCCCGCGGTCGTGGGCCGGGTGCAGGACGGCCGGCTGCTCCTGGACCCGCGGACGCTGACCGACGACGAGGCGGAGGCCGCGGGAGCGGCGGTCGCCGCCGCGCTGGCGGCGGACGCCGGCGATGGCTGAGGCGGGCGCTCCCCCGCTCACCCTCGGCACCGCCGGGCACATCGACCACGGCAAGACCGCGCTGGTCGGCGCGCTCACCGGCGTGGACACCGACCGGCTGCCCGAGGAGCGCCGGCGCGGCATCTCGATCGCGCTGGGATACGCGCGGCTCGACCTGCCGTCCGGGCGCTCCCTGTCGGTGGTGGACGTGCCGGGCCACGAGCGGTTCGTGCGCACGATGGTGGCGGGGGCCACCGGGATCGACCTCTACCTGCTCACGGTCGCCGCCGACGACGGCGTGATGCCGCAGACCCGCGAGCACGTCGCCGTGCTGCGGGGGCTGGATGTGGCGCGCGGGGTGGTGGCGATCACCAAGGCGGACCTGCTCGAGGGTGACACCGAGGCGCTCGCGCTGGTGGCCGAGGAGGCCCGGGAGCTGGCGGTGGCCGAGCTCGGCCGGGAGCCGGCGGTGGTGGCGACCTCGGCGCGGACCGGCGCGGGGCTGGACGAGCTCCGGGCCGCGCTGGACCGCGTGGCGGACGAGCTGCCGGGACGCGCCGCGGACGAGGCGCCCGCCGCCGTACGCCTGCACGTCGATCGCGTGTTCACGATCCGGGGAGCGGGGACCGTGATCACGGGCACGCTGTGGGCGGGGTCGGTGGGGCGGGGCGACGAGGTGGCGCTCCTGCCCGGCGGGGTGCAGGCGCGCGTCCGCGCCGTGCAGGTCCACGACAACCCGGTGGAGCGGGCGCTCGCGGGGCAGCGCGTGGCGGTGAACCTGGTCGGGGTGGGCCGCACCGAGGTGGCCCGGGGCGACGTGCTGGTGGCGCGGGGCGCGGACTTCGCCCCCTCCTACGTGCTCGACGCGCAGCTCGACCTGGGCGAAGCCCGGCACGAGCTGGCCCGCGGAGGCCGCGTGCAGGTCCACCATGGCACGCGCGAGGCGCCGGCCCGGGTGGCGGCGCTGGGCGGGCGCTTCTTCCAGCTGCGGCTGGAGCGGCCGCTGGTGGCGGCCGCCGGCGACCGCCTGGTCGTCCGCCGCATCGCGCCGCCGGACACGCTGGGCGGGGGAGTGGTGCTCGACCCGGGCGCGCGCAAGCACGGTGCCTCCCGCGACGCCCTGGCCCGGCTGGAGCGGCTGGCCCGTGGCGAGCCCGCCGAGCCGGACCCGGCCGGCGGCGCCGCGCCCGAGGACGGCGCCGCCGCCGCGCCCGCTCCCCCGCCGCTGTCCGAGCGCGCCCTGGCGCTGGATGCGCGGCTGCGCGAGGCGGGGCTGGAGCCGCCGCTGGACTCCGAGCTGGGCGACGAGGCGGCGGAGCTGGCGGCGCTGCGGGCGGCGGGTCGCGCGGTGCGGGTGGGACGCAACCTGCACTACCACGCGGACGCGCTGGCGCACGCGCGCGCCCGGATCCTCGCCCGCCTCGAGGGCGAGGGCTCGATCACGATCGCCCAGCTGCGCGACGAGCTCGGGACCTCCCGCAAGTTCGCCCAGGCGCTCCTCGAGCACTTCGACGGCGAGAAGCTCACGCGCCGCGTGGGCGACGCCCACGTCCCGCGCCGCGGCGCGGGCCGGCCCGTCCGCTAGGCGCCGGCGTCGGCCGGCGGCGGGGCGCTGGGATCGTCGCCGGTGGCGGCGAGCTCGCGGGCGACGTACTCCTCGAGCTGCATGAGGTCGTCGCGGCAGCGCTCGGCGACGGCCAGGAGGCTGGACATGGTCGACTCCTCCTCCACCTGCTCCTTCACGAACCAGGAGACGAATTGCTCCGAGGCGTAGTCGCGCTCGTCGCGGGCGATCGTCATGAGCTCGTCGATCGCGCCGGTCACGGCGCGCTCCTGGTCCAGGGCCATCGCGATCGGCTCGATGGGGTCGGACCACTCCGTGCGCGGCGCCTCCAGGCCGGAGATCGTGGCCTCGGCGCCCGCGTCCAGGAGGTACCGCACCATCATCATCGCGTGGCCCCGCTCCTCCAGCGCCTGCCGGTAGAAGAAGGCGGCGAGCCGGGGCAGCGTGGAGGCGTCGTAGTGCACGGCCGCCGCCACGTATTGCTGGGAGGCGCCGAACTCCCGCCCGAGCTGGGCGTTGAGGGCGTCGACGAAGCGCTGGGCGGGCACGGCCGAGATCCTACGCAACCTCCGCGGTTATGCTCCTCGCGATGCCGACCTCGCTCGTCACGGGCGGCGCGGGATTCCTCGGCTCGCACCTCTGCGAGGAGCTCCTGCGCCGCGGCCACCGCGTCATCTGCGTGGACAACCTCGAGACCGGCTCGCTGGCGAACATCGAGCACATCCGCGATCCCGAGTTCGTCCACCTCAACATCGACATCATCGAGCCCTACGAGGTCGACGAGGACGTCGACTTCGTCTACCACCTGGCCTCCCCGGCCTCTCCGATCGACTACCTGCGCCTGCCGCTCCATACCCTGAAGGTGGGCTCGTACGGCACGCACCACACGCTCGGCGTGGCGAAGTTCAAGCGCGCTCGGTTCCTCCTGGCGTCCACCTCCGAGGTCTACGGCGACCCGCAGGTGCATCCCCAGCCCGAGTCGTACTGGGGCCACGTCAACCCGATCGGGCCGCGGGGCGTCTACGACGAGGCCAAGCGCTACGCCGAGGCCCTGACCATGGCCTACCACCGCCAGCAGGGCGTCGACACCAGCATCGTGCGGATCTTCAACACGTACGGCCCCCGGATGCGCCCGCACGACGGCCGCGCGATCCCCACGTTCCTGCGCCAGGCTCTCCAGGATCGGCCGATCACCGTGTTCGGCGACGGCTCCCAGACCCGCTCGTTCTGCTACGTCGACGACGAGGTCCGGGGGCTGATCGCGCTGGCGGAGTCGGGGTACCACCAGCCCGTGAACATCGGCAACCCCGACGAGTTCACGCTGTTGGAGCTGGCCCGCATCGTGGTCGAGGTCACCGGCTCGCGCGCGGAGATCGTGCACGAGGCGCTGCCGACCGACGATCCGCAGGTGCGCCAGCCGGACATCACGCTGGCCCGGGAGGTCCTGGGGTGGGAGCCGGAGATCGACCTGCGGGAGGGCCTGCGGCGGACCATCGACGCCACCGGGATCGAGGCGTTGGTGGGCGCCGGGCCCTAAATTCGCTACTTAGTCGTAGAGGCGACGTTTACTGGATGAGCGCACGATGGCGAACGGCCTGAGACTCGAGGAGGATGCGCGCGCGCGCACGGCTGCGCCCGCGCCCAGCCTGCGCCTGCCCGAGCGCGACATGCGGCGCAAGCGTCCGCCGCTGCTCTCGTTCCTGCTGCGGACGGAGACCGTCCGGCGCCTGGGCCGGATCGTGTCGCTGATGGCGCTGGACTTCGTCGGCGTGTACGCGGCGATCCTCACGGCGCTGGTGATCAAGGGCGCGATCCTCGGGGGTGGCGCTGATCTTCGCGCTGGTCAACGGCCAGCGGTTCAGCAGCTACTACATCTTCTACGGCTCCCTGTTCTTCGCCACCGTCTACGTGGCCGGCCTGCGCTACGGCTACGAGCGGGCCACCGGCGCGATCCTGCGCGCCGCCGGCTACCGCCGGCGCTCGGTGCTGGTGGGCTCGGGGAAGCACATCGAGGCGGTGGCGCACGCGCTGGGCGACGCCCCGCGCGGGCCCGAGGTCGTGGGCTACATCTCGCTGTCGCCCCGTCCCGACAACGGGCTGCGCTCGCTGGGCGGGATCGACGAGCTGCCCGGCGTGCTGGAGCGCCACCGCCTCGACGAGGTGATCATCGCCGACCCCGACTTCCCGCAGGACCGGGCGATCGACCTGGTGGACCAGTGCCACCGCCGCGGGGTCACGGTCCGGGTGGCGCCGTCGACCATGGAGATCCTCACGCACCGGGCCGAGCTGGTGGCCGGCCAGTCGGTCCCGCTGTTCGAGCTGCAGCCGCCCGTGTTCGAGGGCATCGACTTCGCGCTCAAGCGGCTGTTCGACGTGGTGGCGGCCTCGCTGGTGCTGATCCTGCTCAGCCCGCTGCTCCTGGCCATCGCGCTGGCGGTGAAGATCACCTCGCGCGGGCCGCTGCTGTATCGCTCGCGCCGGCCCGGGATCGGCGCCGTGCCCTTCGAGTGCCTGAAGTTCCGCACCATGCGCAGCGACGCCGACCAGATGCAGGAGGAGCTCGAGGACCTCAACGAGGCCACCGGGCCCCTGTTCAAGATCCGGCGCGACCCTCGCCTGACGCCGCTGGGGCGCCTCCTGCGGCGCTTCTCGCTGGACGAGCTGCCGCAGCTGGTCAACGTGCTGCGGGGGGACATGTCGCTGGTCGGCCCGCGGCCGCTGCCCCAGCGCGACTTCGACCACCTGGAGGACTGGCACAAGAAGCGCTACCTCGTGCTGCCGGGGGTGACCGGGCTGTGGCAGGTCTCCGGTCGCTCCGAGCTCGACTTCGACGACCTGGTGCGGCTCGACTTCCTCTACCTGGAGCGGTGGTCGGTCTTCCTCGACGTGAACATCCTGCTCAAGACGATCCCCGCTGTCCTCAGGGGCAAGGGCGCCTTCTAGCCCCTTCCGGGCCGATAATCCGCGCGGCGATGCTGCGCTACCGCTACCTGTTCGAGCAGATGGTGCGCCGGGAGCTGCGCCAGAAGTACAAGGGCTCCGTCCTGGGAGTCCTGTGGTACGTCGTCAACCCGCTGGTCCTGATGGGCGCCTACGCGGTGATGTTCGGGGTCCTGCTCAAGGCCGTGTCGATCGACGACTACCCGCTGTTCCTGTTCGTGGGCCTGATCGTGTGGCTGTTCTTCTCGCAGTCCCTGCTCGCCGCCGCCACCTCCCTGCTCGATCAGGCCTCGCTGGTGGGCAAGGTGCGCTTCCCGCGCGAGACCGTGCCCGCCTCGGTGGTGACGGTGCAGCTCGTCACGTTCCTGGTGCTGCTGGTGGCGGTGGCGCCGCTGGCCGTGGCGATCCGGGGCTCGCTGGACCCGGCGCTGCTGCTGCTGGTGCCGGCGGTGATGTGCCTGTACGCCTTCGTGCTGGGCCTCGCGCTGGTGGTGGCTGTCCTGCACGCCTACTTCCGCGACGTGCAGCCGATCCTGGCCGCGGCGCTGCTGCCCTGGTTCTTCCTCACCCCGATCTTCTTCCGGGTGGGCGATCTGCCGGGGATCCGGGGGCACGGCTGGGCCGAGGCGCTGCTGCGCTGGGCGAACCCGGTGGCGCCGTTCGTCGAGGGCGTGCGCTCGGTGCTGTACGACGGGGCGGCGCCTGCCGCGGGGGTGCTCGTCTACGTCCCCGTGGCCGCTGCGGTGGCCCTGGTGGGGGGCTGGGCGCTGTTCCGGCGGATGCAGCCCGAGCTGGCGGTGGTCTTGTGAGCGGAGCGAAGCGGAGCGGTTACGACCGGCCGGAGGCCGGGCGTCGGCATCAAGCGCGCCGACCGGACGGAGGCGCAAGGTGACTGCACCGGGCGAGCTGGTGTTGGAGCACGCCTCCCGGTCGTTCAGCGTCCGCGGCGATCGGGGGCTGACGCTCAAGGAGCTCGTCCTGCGCAAGCGGGGCTCCGGCCCGCCGCCCGTGCGCGCGCTGGACGACGTGTCGCTCCACGTGCGCCCGGGCGAGACGGTGGGCGTGGTCGGCCGCAACGGCGCCGGCAAGTCCTCCACGCTGCGGGTGCTGGCCGGCATCGTCCCCCTGCACGCCGGTCGGGTCGACGTGGGCGGGCAGGTGGTCACGCTCCTGGAGCTGGGAGCAGGGTTCGGGCGGGAGTTCTCCGGACGCGAGAACGTCTATCTCAACGGCGCCCTGCACGGCCTGGGCCGGGCCGAGATCGACGAGCGCCTGGACGCGATCCTGGAC
>VAXS01000061.1 GCA_005883255.1 Actinomycetota bacterium
CCGGCTGGAGGGGCTGGACCCGGTGGAGCAGCCGTCGCTCCAACGGCTGCGCGAGTGGGGGGTGCTGGAGGTGCGACACGACGTGCTGCGCTCCACCCGGCGGGGCGGCGCGCCGATCACCGCCTTCAAGCGCTTCCTGGCCAGGATGCTCGTCCAGTACCACAACGAGGAGTTGGCGCAGGCCACGCGCTTCAACCTCCATCTCCTGGCCCACGTGGGCGCGCTGCGCGAGCG
>VAXS01000062.1:0-2856 GCA_005883255.1 Actinomycetota bacterium
GAACCCGCCCAGCGCGAGCTCGGACGGGACCTCCGGGTGCTCGGCCACGAGCAGCTCATCGGTGGTCGAGACGGCGAGCTCGTGGCCCAGGCCCTCGGGGTCCTCGAAGCGCAGGCGCTCGCCGTCGCGCTCCGTGGCCACGCCCTCGTCGGCCAGCCGGCGCTCCCAGAAGTCGAGCGCCTCGGGCGAGCCCACCCGCGAGACGATCCTGTGCACCATCCCGGCCCCGGCCCGGCCCGGGATCGCGCCGGGGTACTCGAAGAACGTCAGCTCGGACCCGGGCTTGCCGGTCTCGCTGGCGTAGAAGAGGTGGTAGACGGTCGGGTCGTCCTGGTTGACGGTCTTGGCCACCAGCCGCAGACCCATGACCCGGGTGTAGAAATCGACGTTGCGCGGGGCGTCGCCGGTGATGGCGGTGACGTGGTGGATGCCCTCGAGCTGCACCGCCCCTCACCATACGGCATCGCATCAAGCTCCCAGGCGGGCCTCAGGGTGCTCTCAGCGTCGTGGACTTGGATGGTCGGCCATGAACCCGGCGATCGCGCTCCTCCGCGGCCGGTGGCGCCTCCCGCGCTCCGAGCTGACGCGCCGGCTGGCGGCCCGGTGGCACCTGGGCGCGCTGGGATGCATCCTGGCGCTGTCCGCGTTCCTCGATCTGTACCGGCTGGGCCAGAACGGCTACGCGAACAGCTACTACGCGGGCGCGGTGCGCAGCATGCTGCGCAGCTGGCACAACTTCTTCTTCGTCTCGTTCGACCCGGGCGGGCTGGTGTCGGTGGACAAGCCGCCGCTGGCGCTCTGGGTCCAGGCCGCCAGCGCCAAGGTGTTCGGGTTCTCCGGGCTGAGCCTGCTGGTCCCCGAGGCGCTGGCCGGGATGGCGGCGGTGGCGCTCCTGTATGCGCTGGTCTCGCGCTACTTCGGGCGCACCGCGGGCCTGGTGGCCGCGCTGGCGCTGGCGGTCTCGCCGGTGTCGGTGGCGGTGAACCGCGACAACAACCCGGACGCGCTCCTGGCGCTCCTGCTCGTGGCGTCGGCGTACGTGGGCATCCGGGCGGTCGAGTCGGGGCGGCTGCGCACGCTGCTGGCCACCGCCGTGCTCGTGGGCCTGGCGTTCAACACCAAGATGCTGGCCGCGGCGGTGGTGATTCCCGGGTTGGCGGTCGCCTACCTCCTGCTCTCGCCGCGTCCGTGGCGGGTGCGCCTGGCGCACCTCGGGCTCGCCGCCGTCGTGCTGGTCGTCGTCTCGGGCGCCTGGATAGCCGCGGTCGACCTCACCCCGGCGGCTCACCGGCCGTACGTGGGGAGCACGACCGACAACAGCGCGCTCAGCCTGGCCTTCGACTACAGCGGCCTGGGCCGGGTGGAGGGCCAGACGGGCGGCACGTCCCTCCCGGGCGGGGGCCTGGGCGGCGCCTTCTCGGGGACGCCCGGGCCGCTGCGCCTGTTCAACGACGCGCTGGGCGACCAGGGCGGGTGGCTGCTGGTGCTCGCGGTCGCGGGCGGTCTCTCGGCGGCGGTCGCGGCGGCGCTGGGGCGGCGGCGCCGGCAGCTGGCGGCGCTCGCCGTGGTGGGCGTCTGGTTCGCGGCGGCGGCCGTGGTCTTCAGCTTCTCCAGCGGGATCATCCACACCTACTACGTCTCGGCGCTGGCCCCGGCGACCAGCGCCCTGGTGGGGATCGGTGCGCTCGCGCTGGCGCGCGACGCCCGCCGCGGCGGCTGGCGCCTGGCGCTGCCCCTGGTGGCGGTGGCCCTCACCTGCGCGATCGAGGTGGTCCTGGTGCGCCGGGCCGGCTACCTGACCTGGCTGCAGGTGCCGATCATCGCCGCCACGGTGGCGGCCGTCGCGGCGCTCGTGGTGCTGGCGCTCAAGCGCGGGGGGACGCCGCGCGCTCGGGCGCTGCTCGCCGCCGGGGCGCTGGCGATCCCGATCGCGGCGTTCCTGGTGGCGCCGGTGGCCTGGTCGGCGTCGACGGCCAAGGCGCCCGTCAACGGCGTGTTCCCCGGGGCCGGGCCCAGCTTCGTCTCCGGTCTCGGGAACGGTGCGCGCCGCTTCGGCTTCGGCGGTCCGCCCGGGCTCCGGCGTGGCCGCCTTCCCCGCTTCGGCGCGCCCGGCGCCCCGCCGCCCGGCGCCATGAACCTGCCACCGCCCGGCGCGGGCGCCATCGGGCCGCGCGGCCTGCGCCCGGGCGGGGGCGGCGTGCCTCCGGGCGGGCCCGGCGGCCTGGGCCGGGGCGGGCCCGGCGCCTTCGGGTCGCGCGACATCGGGCCGGCCCTGCGGTACGCGCAGGCCCACGGGCCGGGAACCCGTTTCGCCCTGATCGTCTCCAGCGCGCAGGAGGCGGCCAGCGCCGTCATCCGGGGCGAGCCGGTGGCCGCGATGGGCGGCTTCACCGGCCGGGAGACCGTCCTCACCAACGCCTACCTGGCGCAGCTGGTCGGCTCCCACCAGGCCCGCTACTTCCTGCTCGGCGGGGGCGGGGGCTTCGGTCCGATGGGCGGACGCAACAACGCGGCGTCCTCCACGATCGCCTCCACCTGCCGGCGGGTGACGGCCAGCGCCTGGAGCACCGCCGCCTCCGCGTCCACGGGCTTCGGCTCGACCCTCTACGACTGCGCGGGCAGCGCGCAGGCGATCGCCGATGCCGGGCGCTAGTAGCGCGCTCGTCCGCCAGTTCGCCCGTTTCGCGCTGGTGGGCGCGACCAACACGCTGCTCACGTTCGCCGTGTACCTCTCGCTGCGCGCCGCCGGGACGCCCTACCTGGTGGCCGGCGCGGCCGGCTTCGCGGTGGGGGCGGTCAACGGCTACGTCCTCAACCGCCGGTGGACGTTCTCCGCCACGGACTCGACGGCCGCCC
>VAXS01000062.1:2870-10552 GCA_005883255.1 Actinomycetota bacterium
GCGAGGATCGCCTCATGGAGCAGCGGATGAGCCTCGTCACTCTGGGCGTCGCCGACCTGGGCCGGGCCCGGGCGTTCTACGAGGCCCTGGGGTGGACGACCGGCGCGGAGCCCGACGACGACGTCGTCTTCTTCCAGACGGGCGGCTCGATCCTGGCGCTCTGGGACCGGGGGAAGCTGGCCGACGACAGCGCCGTGCCGGATCTCGGCGGGTGGGGCGGCGTCACGCTCGCCCACAACGTGGGCTCGCCGGCCGAGGTGGACGCGGTCCTGGAGGAGGCGCGCGCGGCGGGCGCCCAGATCGGCCGCGAGGCGGCGGCGACGTTCTGGGGCGGCTACTCGGGGATCTTCATCGATCCCGACGGCCACCCGTGGGAGGTCGCCCACAACCCCCACTGGACGCTGCAGGCCGACGGCTCGATCTCGCTCGCGCGCTAGCAGCAGCCGTCGCCGCGCCAGGACTCGCGCGCCTCGCGGAGGGCGACGCCGGCCACCGCGAGTGCCGCGATCGGGTCGGCCCACCACCAACCGAAGGCGGCGTTCGCGCCCAGGCCCACGAGCAGGGCGGCTGACAGGTAGGCGCAGACCAGGTTCTGGCGGCCCTCGCTGCGCGTGGCGGACGAGCCGAGCCGCCGGCCGACCCGGGCCTTGGCCGCGGCCAGCGGCGGCATCGTCACCAGCGTGAAGGCGGCCAGCCCGATTCCCACCCAGCTGACGCCGGGATGGTCGGCGGCCACCAGCGTCCGCAGGGCCTGGGCGACGACGTAGCCGGCCAGCAGCAGGAACGACGCCGCGATGAGCCGCTGGGCGCGGCGCTCGGCCGCGGCGGAGGCGGCGCGCGGGCCCGCGAAGCGCCAGAGCAGGATCCCGCCGGCCGCCGACTCGATGATGCTGTCCGCGCCGAAGCCCATCAGCGCGATGGACGACGCGGCCGCGCCGGCGCCGATCGCCACGGCGGCCTCGACGGCGTGCCAGGCGATGCCGGTCCAGGCCAGCAGCTTCGCTCGCCGGACGAGCCTCGGGCGCCCGTCCAGGGGCGAAGCCGGGGCGGCGATGACCCTCACGAGCGCGAGCCGACCACGACCGGGCCGCGTCCCAGGATCTCCACCGCCTCGCCCTCGCCGCACATGGCGATGTCGCTGGCCTCGCCGCGCAGCATCCGGCGCAGCTGGACGAAGGCCAGGGCGCCCAGCCCCGCCGGCAGCCAGAGCTGGACCACCCGGTAGAGAAGGACGGCGGCGGTCGCCGGAACGGCGGCCACTCCGTACAGGACGAGCGCCCCGATCAGCCCACCCTCGACGCCCCCGATCCCTCCGGGCAACGGCACCAGGTTCCCCAGCTGGCCGATCAGGTAGGCGATCGCCACGATCGCGATCTCGGGCGACTGCCCCAGCCCCGTGAAGGCCGCCCAGAGGACGAGGATGTCGCCGGCCAGGTAGGCGAAGAGCCCGAGGAGCAGGCGCGGATCGCGCGTGCGCAGGAGCCCGACCGCCTCCCGCACGCCATCGGGAACGAGGCGCAGCGCCGACAGAGCCCGCCGACGCCGCGTCCGCGCTCCACCGTCGGCGAATCCGCTCAGGCGACCGAGCAGCAGCGTCCCCACCAGCGCCCCGGCCGCCACCGCGGCCGGCACCAGCCCGAGGGCCACGTTCACGTGCCGGGGGACGATGCCCACGGAGAGCGCCAGGCCGACCAGAATCAGAAGGACGACGCTGGGCAGGCTGGTGAGCAGGAAGAACGCGACCGTCTTGCGCGCGATCTGCACGCCCGGCATCCCACCCCGGCGCAGCGCCCAGGCGCCGAGCGCCAGGCCGCCCGCGCCGCCGACGGGCAGGACCGAGTCCGCACCCAGCTCGGCCATCGCGATCTTGTAGCTCGACGACCAGCTCATCCGCGTGCAGAAGACCGAGCGGAAGCCGACGACGTACCCAAACAGGGACCCGAGCTCGAACAGCACCGCGAGCGCGATCCAGCCGGCGCTGGCCTTCGCGAAGCTAGCCCGGAGGTCGCCGATGCCCGGAAGGAGCGCGATCGCGACCGCCACGAACGCCACCAGCGCCGCCAGGCCGGCGAGCGAACGCCAGAGCCGGCGCGGCGAGACCTCGCCGGGCAGAGGCTCGGCGAGGCCGGCGGCGGTCGCGCGCGGCACTGGAGTGGCGGTCACGGTCATGTCGGGCCCGGGGATCCAGTCTACGATCGCGCGCATGTCGTCCCCGGCGCGACCGGTCCATCTCACGCCCGAGCAGCGCGCGTCCCGGGGCAGGTCGCTGCGCTCCGACGTGCCCCGGTCCAGCCACGCGGACTGGGAGGCGGGACGCGACCGGCCGGACCCGATCGCGCTCCTGGAGGAGCAGGCGACCAGCCGCGTACCGGACCTGGTCCCGATCCGCTACGGGCGGATGGCCGCCTCCCCGTTCGCCTTCTACTGGGAGTGGGACGTCAAGCGGCTGGCGGCGAGCGTGGCCGTGGCCGGGCGCGACCTGGCGCTCCCGCGGAAGCGACGCCGGCGCACGACCCTGGCCACGGTCCGCTCCTACCGCGAGACGATGCACGCGCTGGCCCCGATGGGAAATCTCGAGGTCTGGTACGCGCGGGTGGAGGCGGACGAGCTCGTGGACCGGCTGCGCTCCGAGGCGCCGAAGAAGTTGGTCCGGCGCTTCGAGCGGCAGGCCGGGCACGCCCGCCGCAAGGACAGCCTGCGCGCGCTGGACCGGCTGAGCGAAGCGGTCGACGGCCGGCGGCGGATCGTCAACGACCCGCCGCTCGTGGTCCCGGTGCGCGAGCTGCTCGGGGCCGCCGAGGCCGAGCGCCTGACCGCCGCGGTCGGCACCATCGTCGGGCGCTACGGCGCCTCGCTGCGCCCGGACGTCCGCCGCCTGCTCTCCGGCTACGAGATCGTCGACCTCGCGCGCAAGGTGGTCGGGGTGGGCAGCGTGGGCACCCGGGCGTGGATCGTGCTACTGATGGGGCGCGACGGTCGCGATCCGCTCTTCCTCCAGGCGAAGGAGGCGCAGACCTCGGTGCTGGAGCCCTTCGTCTCGCGGAGCTCCTTCCGCAACCACGGGCGGCGCGTGGTGGAGGGCCAGCGCCTGCTCCAGCCCGCCTCGGACGTCCTGCTGGGCTGGACCCGCGCCGCCGAGGTCGACGCCCGGGAGCGCGACTATTACATCCGCCAGCTGTGGGACTGGAAGGTCTCCGCCGACATCTACGCCCTGGACGCCGACCAGCTCGAGCTCTACGGGAGGCTGTGCGGCGCCACGCTGGCCCGGGGGCACGCCCGGTCGGGAGATCGCATCGCGATCGACGCGTACCTCGGCTCGGGCAAGAGCTTCGACGAGGCCGTGGCCGACTTCGCCGAGACGTACGCCGACCAGAACGAGCGCGACCACGCCGCGCTGCTCGAGGCCATCGCCTCCGGCCGCGTCCAGGCCGAACCCGGAATCTGACGCGGGCCCCAGCGCCTGGTCGCCACCCGGTAGCGTCCGCTCATGTCCTCCGAGTGGCCCGCGCTCGACTACCCGGCCTGGAGCGCGACCTGCGACACGCTGCACGCGCACACGCAGGTCCTGGGCAAGCTGGCGGTGGCGCTGGCCCCGCGCGAGCCCCAGCTGCAGCACGCCGCCCTGCGTCTCAGCGCCCGGGGGTGGGAGACGTTGCCGCTCCCGGAGCCCGACGGCTCGGGCGCGGTGGCGGTCGCGCTCGACCTGCACGCCCACGAGGCGGTGGTCGAACACAGCGACGGGCGCGTGGCGCGGGTGGCGCTCACGCCGGATCGGCCGGTGGCGGACGTCGCGCGCGAGGTGCTGGAGGCCGTGGGCGGAGGCGTCGAGATCGACCCCACGCCCCAGGAGGTGCCCTGGACGGTGCCGCTGGACGAGGACCGCGAGCACGCCAGCTACGACGCCGATCGGGTGGAGTCCTACTTCGCCGCCGCCACCCGCGCGGCCCTGGTGCTCGCCGCCTTCCGCGCGCCCTATCGCGGGCGCTCCACGCCGGTCAACGCCTGGTGGGGCTCGTTCGACCTGGCGGTCAACCTGTTCTCGGGACAGCCGGCCGATCCCCCGTCCGGCGACTTCATCATGCGCAACGCGATGGACTCGCAGGAGTTCGCCTTCGGCTGGTGGCCCGGCGATCCCCGCTACGGCCGCGCCGCGTTCTACGCCTACGCCCATCCGGCGCCGGAGGGATACGCCGGCGCCGACCTGAGCCCCGCCGCGGCGCGCTGGGAGCAGGCGCTCGGCCTGTACGTGCTGGACTGGGACGACGTCCGGACCAGCCCCGATCCCCAGGCCGCGGCCCTGGAGTTCGCGGTTTCGGCCTTCCGCCACTCGTGTCAGGTGTGCGACTGGGATCCCGCGCTGCCCGCCAGCGTCGAGGGCAGCCCGCCACCGGTCACCTGATCGAGCGCCGTCGCGGGCGCCGGCGGTCCGGCGACCGAGCAGGAGTAGTCGCACGAGACCGCCACCGGAGGCTGGCCGCGCCGCTTGGGCTCGGCCTCCAGCACGTCGTCGCTGATGGTCAGCCAGGCCAGGACGCCGCCGGCCGCGGCCAGGATGGCGCACGCGATCATCGCCACGTGGAACCCGTGGGTCATGTGCGCCGGCTGGTAGAAGCGGTTGCCGGTGAGGCCGCCGATCAGCGGCAGGACGGCGACCGCCACCAGCGACGCGACCCGGGCCACCGCGTTGTTGATGCCCGACGCCATCCCGGCATGGCGGGCGTCGGCGGCGGCGAGCACGGTGGCGGTGACCGGTGAGACCACGAGCGTGAGGCCGAGGCCGAAGACCACGACGCCGGGGAGAACGCTGGTGAGGTAGCTGTCACCCGGGTTGACCCCGGTGAGCATGAGCAGCCCGACGGCGACGACGAGCGGGCCGACCGTGAGCGGGATCCTCGGTCCGATCCGCTGCGCCAGCGCGCCGGAGCGGGCGGACAGCGCCAGCATGAGGGCGGTGACCGGGAGGGTGGCCGCGCCCGAGGCGACGGGCGAGTAGCCCAGGGATATCTGCAGGAAGGAGACCGTCAGGAAGAAGAACCCGCCCAGTGCGGCGTACACCACGAAGGTGACGAGGTTGGCGGCGCTGAACTGGCGGGAGGAGAAGATGCCCAGGGGCATCATCGGGTTCGGGCTGCGCCGCTCGACCGCCAGGAAGGCGGCGAACGCCGCCACGCCCACGGCCGCGCTCGCCACGATCAACGCCGAGAACCCGCGTCCCGGCCCCTCGATGAGCGCGTAGGTGATCCCGGCCAGGCCCAGGGCGGCGAGCGAGGCCCCGCGGACGTCGAGGTGGCCGTGCGCGGTGGGGTCGCGCGTCTCGGGCACGTGCCGGGCCGCGGCCACGATCACCAGGGCCCCGATCGGGAGGTTGATGAGGAAGACCGCGCGCCAGGACACGGCCGAGACCAGATAGCCGCCGACCAGCGGCCCCAGGGCGGTGGAGACCCCGGTCAGGCCCGACCAGGCGCCGATCGCCCGGGGACGGTCCTGCGCGCGAAACGTGGCCTCGATC
Organism: Actinomycetota bacterium; assembly: GCA_005883255.1. Taxonomy (GTDB): domain Bacteria; phylum Actinomycetota; class Thermoleophilia; order Solirubrobacterales; family Solirubrobacteraceae; genus AC-38. Next base: position 8,380 of record VAXS01000062.1, read on the forward strand.
ATGGCCAGGCTGCCGGGGGTCAGGAGCGCTCCCCCGATGCCCTGCACGAACCGGGCCCCGATGAGCGCCTCCGCGGTGGGCGCCGCCGCGCACAGCAGCGACGCGACCGTGAACAGGCCGGTTCCGATCTGGAAGATGCGGCGCCGGCCGTTGCGGTCGCCCAGCGACCCGCCCAGCAGGATGAGCGAGGCCAGCGTGAGCTGGTAGCCGTTGAGGATCCACTGCAGCGAGCTGGTCGAGGCGTGCAGGTCCTCGCCGATCTTGGGCACGGCGACGTTGACCACGGTTCCGTCCAGGAACGCCATGCCCGAGCCCAGGACGGCCACGGCGAGCACCCAGCGCCCGGCGCGGCTGCCGAAGGCGAGCTCCTCCACTTCAGGCGGCCAGGAGGACGCGACGGTAGTGGATCTCGATCGGGACGTCGTTCTCTGTTCCTACGGCGATCCGCGGCATCGGCGGCTCCTGTCCTCGTGGGGTGCGACAGCGATCCTGCGCACGAGATCCGTCTGGCCGACCATAGTGCCACCGGAGCGGTGCTGCAGAAGGCCGGCGGTGGCCGGTGTCTATCGTTGCTGGGGACATGGCCGCGTGCACCCACCTCGACCAGGTCCGGGACGTCACCCCGAGCAGCATGGAGGGATGCTCGGAGTGCCTGGCCACCGGCGGGCAGTGGGTGCATCTGCGGATGTGCGTGACCTGCGGCCGCGTCGGCTGCTGCGACTCGTCGCCCAACCGTCACGCCTCGAAGCACGCGGCGGCGGAGGACCACCCGCTCGCGTCGTCCTTCGAGCCCGGGGAGGACTGGACCTGGTGCTACGTCGACGACGTCGCGCTCATGATCGACATTCCGCATCCGCACCGGCTCCCATATCCGGGCGAAGCGTGACCGGCGCGCTTGCCGTCCCCGTGGACGAGAGCAGCGACCACCTGCGGGGCGGGCGCCCGGGCGCCGCGGTGACGCTGGTGGAGTACGGCGACTACGAGTGTCCCTACTCGCGTGCCGCCTTCCGCTCGATCGAGCGGGTGGAGCGCCGCGTGGGGGAGGGCCTGTGCTTCGTCTTCCGCCACTTCCCGCTGCGGGACATCCATCCCCACGCCCAGATGGCGGCCGAGGTGGCGGAGGAGGCGGCCGCGCAGGGCCGCTTCTGGGAGATCAGCGACGCGCTCTTCCGCGGCCAGCCGGCGCTCGAGTCGGACGACCTGCGGCGCTACGCCCGCGAGGTGGGGCTCGACGTCGACGAGGTCGACGCCGCGCTCCGCGACGGGCGCCACCGCTCGCGCATCGAGGCCGACGTGGCCAGCGGGGTGCGAGCGGGCGTTCAGGGGACCCCGACGCTCTTCCTCGACGGCGCGCTCTACCAGGGCTCCTACATGTTCGAGGAGCTGGTGGCGGCCGTCACCAGCGCGTCCAGCAGCGAGGCCATGGCGTCCAGGGCGTCGCGGTTCTCCCCGACGTCGTAGTCGCGCGCGAGCTCCCGGGGATCGCGGTAGCCGAGCAGCGCGCCCTGCTCGTCCTCCCAGGCCAGGATCCGCAGCGGCAGCTCGATGCCGACCCGGGGGTCGCTCTGCATCAGCGGGGTGCCCGCCCGCGGGTTGCCGAAGACGACGACCTCCTCGCTGGCCAGCTCCAGTCCGGCGGCGCGGGCGCCGGCGGCGTGGTCGATGCGGGCGAAGACGGTCAGGTTCCGTTCCTCGATGGCTTCGAGGAGCCGGCTGACGGTGTCGGCGTAGGCGGATGCGCTGCGCTTGACGGTCATGCGGCGGCGGCCGCCGCGGTCCGCGTCTGAAATCCCTTCCAGCGGGTGATCCGGTCGAGGTCGAGCGCCACCGAGGCGACGTCGCCGCGCAGCGTTGCGTGTCCCTGCCCGCGGAGCAGCCGGCCGCGCTTGGCCAGCGGTCCGGGGCCCTCGCTCTCGTCGATGCAGACGCACGCGGCGGCGGTGCGCGGGCCGCCGGCCGCGCGGAGCGGAGCGGCCGGGACGCGAACCCGGCGGGTGCGCTCGTTCCACCTTGCCGGGAGCGCGAGCGGCCCGCCCGGCGACGTCCAGCCGACCACGGCCGGCGCCGGCCAGCCCGGGAGCAGATCGAGCGTCTCGACGCGGACGCTGAGCGCCGTCAGCGGCTGGGGCTGCGACCGGCTGCGCGCCAGGTCGCGGGCGAAGGCGGCCATCTC
>VAXS01000282.1 GCA_005883255.1 Actinomycetota bacterium
TGCTCCAGGCGCCCGGGCTCGGCCTCCAGCTCCTCGCCGTAGCGCCGCAGCTCGCCGCCCAGGTCCTCGACCTCGAACAGCGCGGCGCGCACGCGCTCGGCCAGGCCGTCCAGCGTCGAGTCCACCCCGCCCGCGGCGTCCAGGGCCCGGGCGGACTCGGCCAGCAGCGTGGCGGCGCCCGGCCCGCCGGACTCGGGCGCCAGCCCTTCGGCCGCGGCGGCCGCCGCCGCCCGCAGCCCCTCGAGGTGGCGCAGCCGCTCGCGCTCGGCCCGCAGCTCGCGCTCCTCGTCCTCGCTGGGAGCCGCCGCCTCGATCTCCGCCAGCTCGAACTCCAGGAGGTCGAGCTCCCGCTCGCGCGAGCCCGCGCGCTCGCGCAGCTCGTCCAGGCGGGCCGCCAGCTCGCGGGCGCGCGCGTACGCGGCGGCGTGCGCCACCCGCCGCTCGGACTGCGCGGGCCCGCAGAACCCGTCGAGCACGTCCAGCTGTGCCGAGGCGAGCGTGAGCTTGCGGTGCTCGTGCTGGCCGTAGAAGGAGATCAACGGAGCCGCCGCCTCGCGCAGCTCGCCCACGCCCGCGGCCCGGCCGTTGAGGTAGGCGCGCGTGCGCCCCTCGGCTCCCACCCGCCGGGCCAGCACCAGCTCCTCCGCGTCCTCGGGCAGGCGGTCCGCCAGCGCCCGCCGCAGCTCGGGGCCCAGCTCGAACACCCCCTCCACGTAGGCCTCCGCCGCCCCCGGGCGCACCACGTTGGCCCGGGCCCGCCCGCCCAGCAGCAGGTCGAGCGCGTGGGCCAGGACGGTCTTCCCCGCCCCGGTCTCGCCGGTGAGGACGTTGAGCCCCGCGGCGAGCCGCAGCTCGGCCCGCTCGAGCAGGAGAAGGTTCTCTACGCGCAGCTCCAGGAGCACGGGCGGGGTGTACCAGCGGCGGCCGACGGACCGGCGGCCCTCGCCCGTTCCCGGCGCAAAGTCCGGGCAATGCCGCCGCGAAGTCGCGCGCGCCCTACGAGGCCAGGCGACCGAAGCGCTCCCGCAGGCGGTGGTAGAAGGTCGCGCCGGCCAGCTGCGCCAGCACCGCCTTGTCGTCCTGGAAGCGGACCTCCATCGCCTCGCCCGCCTGCAGCTCGCCCACGATCGTCCCGTCCACCGTGACGTCGGTGGCCTCCTCGCGCGAGCGGTTGCGGACCACCAGCGGGTCGTCGGGCGCGACCACCAGCGCCCGCGCGGTCAGCGAGTGGGGCGCGATGAACGAGACCACGTAGCCCTCCACGCCCCAGGCCATCACCGGGCCGCCGTTGGCCAGGTTGTAGCCCGTCGAGCCGGCCGGAGTGGCCACCACCACCCCGTCGCAGCGCACCCGGCCGACCTCGTCCGTTCCGATCGCGTAGGACAGGTCGGCCACGCGCAGCCCCGGCTTGCGGTGGAAGGAGACGTCGTTGATCGCCCACCAGTCCGTGCCGCCCGGCGAGCGCAGGTCGATCGCCGGCAGCGACATCGCGTCGAAGTCGCCGTCGAGGGCGCGCCCCAGCCCCTCCTCCAGGCCGTCCGGGTCGACCGTGGCCAGGAACCCGACCTCCCCGTAGTTGACCGCGAACACCGGCACTCCGGTGCCCAGGTAGTGGCGCAGGGCGCTGAGGATCGAGCCGTCCCCGCCCAGGACCAGGCAGAGGTCCACGTCGGCGTGGATCTCGGCGTCGAGCTCCATCCCCTCGGCCTGCGTGAGGTCGTGCTTGCGGACCTCGTCGGCGTCGAAGCGCAGCGTGACGCCACGCTCGCGCGCCAGACGGCGCAGGACGTCCAGCGCCGGCCGGACCTCGTCGGGCCGGCGGTGGGTGACGATCGTGACCACGCGAGGCCGGGTCACGGCTCCACCTCCTGGGCGGCGGCCTCCACGTCGGCCACCCCGCCCCGGCCGGCCTCGGCCAGCCACACGAACGTCTCCAGGTTCCCCTTCGGCCCGGGCAGGCCCGACGGCGCGAAGCCCATCACCGACTCCCCGAGCCTCTGGGCGGCGCCGGCCACGACGACCAGCGCCGCGCGCCGATCCTCGGCCGAGCGCACCACGCCGCCCTTGCCCACCCGGTCGCGCCCCACCTCGAACTGCGGCTTGACCAGCGCCAGCGCGGGTCGGTGCGCAGCCGCCAGTGCAGCTCGCCGTAGGCGACGTCGACCGCCACCACGTGCGCGGCGCCCCGCTGGAGCAGGCAGTCGGTGAAGCCCCCGGTGGAGGCGCCCACGTCCAGGCAGCGCCGCCCGGCGGGGTCGACGGCCGTCGCGTCCAGCGCGTTGGCGAGCTTGCGCCCGCCCCGCGAGACGAACTCGGGCGCGGCGTCGACCGCGACCGCGACGTCGTCCGAGACCAGCTCCCCCGGCTTGGCGGCCCGCCGCCGGTGGTCGCCCAGGCGTACCTCGCCCGCCAGCACCGAGGCCGCGGCCCGGCTGCGCGAGGGAAACATCCCCCGCCGCGCCAGCAGCGTGTCGAGCCGGACCCGGGGCGTCACGGTGGCGAACCGTACCGGCTACCCTGCGCGGCGAATGGCTCGGCTGCCCCTGAAGTCGGTCCGAAACCTGCCCTGGGTGCGGGTGGTGACGCTGGCGGCCGCGATCGCCGGCGAGGGGCGCCGCCGCTGGGAGCGCCTGAGCCGCCGCGAGCAGGACCAGCTCCTGCGGATCCTGCGCAAGTCTCGAGGCCGGCCGGGCAACGTGACCGCTGGCGAGCGCGCCGAGCTCCGCCGAATCGTCTGGAAGGCAGTCGGACCAGAGCGCTAGCCGCGGCTCCCCCGGGCGCACAGGCGCGTGTGCGCGCCCTCACACACACTGACTGGCCAGTCAGCCAACATGATCGGCGGACATGACTGCTTTCCGGCTCATCTCCCTCCCTACGCACGCCGCGCTCGAGCTGGCGCTCGGCGTCGCCCTGATGGCGGCCCCGTTCGTGCTCGGCTTCGGCTCGGCGGCCCTCGTGGTCTGCGCCCTGGTGGGCGCGCTCATCGTCGGCCTGGCCCTGTCGGCCGCGCCGGAGGCGGGCAGCGGAAGCGTCTCGGCGCACTTCGCCTACGACCGCGGGATGGCCCTGGGGCTGGTCGCCGGCGCCGTGGCGCTGGCGGTGGCCGGCCAGGCGGGCGGCGCACTGGCGCTGGCCGCCGCCGCGATCGCCCAGACCGCCCTGAACGTCACCACCCGCTACACCGCGAGGGCGTAACCAAGCTTCTCCCAAACACGCTCCCAAAAAGAGCACATCTCTCCTCCCTGGGAACGGCCCGCCACGAAGGCGGGCCGTTTCCTTTCCGGCGAGGCGGCGGCGCGCAGCGA
>VAXS01000063.1 GCA_005883255.1 Actinomycetota bacterium
TGGGCTCGCTGATGCGCGTGCACGCCGAGTGGGCGGCGGCCGCGGTGATCCCAACCGGGTGCCTGTGGGCCGTGCTCGCGGTCCAGCGCGGGACGCTCCAGGGCATCGGCGGTTACCGCCCGGTGGGCGTCAGCATCGCGGTCGAGCAGGGGGTGCGCCTGACGGCCGGCGCCCTGCTGGCGGCCGCGGGTCTGGGCGTCACCGGCGCCTTCGTCGGCGCCCCCGTGGCCACCGCCCTGATGGCGCTGTGGCTGGCCGTCGAGACCCGCCGCCGGCTCGGTCCCACGACGGCCCACGGGATGCGGCCACCCGGATTGCGGATGCTGGTGGGGCGCGGCTGGGCGCCCATCGCGGCGCTCACGCTGTTCGCGGTGGTGCAGAACGTGGACGTGGTGGTGGTGGGCCACACGGTGGGACGGGACGCCTCGGGCGCCTACGCCGTGGCCGCGGTCGCCGCCAAGGGGATCGTGTGGGTGTCGGTGGGGCTGGGCCTGTGGCTGCTCCCGGAGGCCACCCGGCGCGGCGCCGACCTCGACGACGTCCGCCCGCTCCTGCGGCTCACCCTGGGCCTGCTGGCGCCGGTGGCGATCGTGATGGTGGGCGTCTACGCGGTCGCCGGCCACGACGTGCTGGCCGCCGTGTTCGGCGGCAAGGCGCCACTGGCCGCCAGCGCGCTCCCCTGGCTGGGGGCGGGCATGTCGCTGCTGGCGTGCTCGTACCTGGCGACGCAGTTCCTGCTCGCGGTGGGGCGCGTCCGCTTCATCGGGGTCCTGGCCGTGGCCGCGGCGCTCGAGCCGATCGTCATCGTGGTGGCCAACAGTCCGCTGCGGACGATCGCCCTCGCCCTGCTGGGGCTCCAGCTCCTCCTGGCGTCGCTGCTGCTGGGAATCGCGCTCCGCGGCGAGCGCGGGTGACGCGCCGGGCCGTCCTCCCCGCCGTCGCGACGTGCCTGCTCGCCGGCCCGACGGCGCTGGCCTTCTACTCGGGCGGCTTCTTCACCGAGCCCCGGCTGGTGGCGGCGATCGCGGCCTGGGCGCTGGTGCTGGCGCTTACCGTGGCCGGGCCGGCCCCGCTGCCGCGCAGACCCGCGGGCTGGCTGGCGGTCGGAGGCCTGGTCGGGATCGCGGCCTGGAGCGCGATCTCGCTCGCCTGGGCTCCGTTGGGCGGTGCGGCGATCCAGAACGTGGAGCGGCTGGTCCTGTACCTGGGCGCGCTCCTGCTGGCGATCGGCACGCTGAGGGCCCGCGGCGCCGTGCGCGCGGTGGAGCCGGCGCTGGCCGCCGGCGCCACCATCGTGATCGGCTACGGACTGGCGGGCCGGCTGCTTCCCGGCGTGCTGCACTTCGCCCACTCGCAGCGGGCGGGCGGGCGCCTCGAGCAGCCGATCACGTACTGGAACGCCGAGGGCGCGCTGGCCGCCGTGGGGCTGGTCCTGTGCGCGCGGGTCGCGGGGGATCGCTCGCGGCCGGCGTGGATGCGGGGCCTGGCCGGAGCGGCAACGGCGCCGTTGGGCGCCGGGGTCTACCTGTCGTACTCGCGCGGCGCCATCGCCGCGGGCGTGGTGGGCCTGATGGTCCTGGTGGCCGTGGCTCCCACTCGCTCGCAGCTGTGCGCGGCCGCGCTGGCCCTGGCCACCGCGGTGGCGGCGGGCGGCTGCGCTGCGGCCTTCCCGGGGGTGGCCTCGCTGGAGGGCACGCACTCGGCGCGCGTCCGCGACGGCGCTGTCGCGCTGGCGATCCTGGCGCTGCTGGCCGCCGCGACGGGGCTGCTGGCCGCGCGACGCGCCCGGTCGGAGCGGCGCGACGCCGCCGGGCGTGACGTGCTCGGCCACCCCCGGCGGCTGGGCGCGGCCGCGGCGATCGTCCTGGCCGGCGTGACCGTCGGTCTGGTGGTCGGGGGCCTGCTCGAGAAGGGACGCCCGGTGGGTGCCACGGCCGCGCGGCTGACCCAGGTCAGCTCCAACCGCTACGACTACTGGCGGCTGGGGCTGCGGGCCTTCCGCCGCCACCCCCTCGACGGCTTGGGCTCCGGGGGCTTTCGAGTGTTCTGGCTGCGCGAGCGGCCGATCACCGAGACCGTGCAGGAGGTGCACTCGCTCGAGCTGGAGATGGTCGCCGAGCTCGGCCTGGTGGGCCTGCTGGCCTTCGGGCTCATGGTGGGTGGCGTGGTGGCCGCGGGTCGGCGGGCGCTGCGGGCCCACCCGGAGCTGGCCGCCGGTCCGTGCGCGGCGGCGCTGGTCTGGTTCCTCCACGCCTCGATCGACTGGGACTGGCAGATCCCGGCCGTGTCGCTGCCCGCGGTGGTGCTGGCGGGCGCGCTGGTCGCCCTGGCCGAGGGCGTCAGCGCCGGCGGGCGTCCACCGGATCGAGCCGCCGCAGCTCCGCCCGCGCCCGGCGCGCGGTGACGGGATCGCGGCCGGCGGTGACCGCCAGCAGCTGGGCCCAGGCCCCCTCCGCAGGTCCGCGTCCGCCTGGGCCACGGTGCCCGGCACGTCGAGCTTCCCGGTGGCCACCACCCCTCGTGCGATCAGCCGCTCGTTGCGCTCCATCGTCCCCAGCCAGGCGAGCACCGCGATGGACAAGGCCGCCAGCAGGATGCGGGCGATGGCGGTCAGCGACACAGCTCGCGGCCGGCGGCGATGGGGTTCGGGGGGAAGCGCAGCGTGGTGCTGGTGAACGAGAAGCCGAGGTTGGAGAGGGCGCGGCTCAGGGTCAGCGGCTTGTCGATCGCGTGGAGCAGATCGCGCAGCTCCGGGCAACGGAGATCCCGCCCGGCGGCCAGCGTGGCTCGCGAGCGCACGATCGGGAGCGTGGTCCGGGCCGGATCGGCGAAGCGGGCCACCACCCACTCGAGAGGGATGAACTTCTCGTGCCCGGCCCGGCTGCGGTGGACGATCCGCAGGCGAGCCGCCAGCGGGTCCCCGATGCCCAGGAGGTCGGCCACGCGCACGTCCACCCCGGCGGCGAAGCCATACACGCCGATGACCGCGCCCACCGCCACGAAGCGCTTCTCCTCCGGCCGCAGCGGCAGGTCGGGCCGGCCAAGTCCGGCGAAGGTGAGGACCCGCTCGCCCCGCGCGGCGCGGGCGTGCGCCAGGGTCCCGTAGTAGCTCCCGGGCAGCCCGCGGTAGTCGCGCAGCGTCACCGGGTGGCCGTTGTGCGAGCTGTTCACGTAGTACGCCCGCTCGTCGCTGATCCCCTTGGACGAGAGCACGTACCCGAGGCGCAGCGACAGCCCGCAGACCAGGGCCCAGGCGGCCACTCCCGCCGCCAACACCACGTCGCGCGCCGACCACCGGACCGGGACCACCGCCACCGGCATGAGGATGGCGAACAGGCCCGGCAGCACCATGCGACCGTGCATGAAGTCGCCGCCGATCGCCACCACGTAGAGGAGGTGCAGGAGCCCCGCCGCCGGCGGAACGCCGCGCAGCAGCGCGACGCCGCCGTCCCCCGCCCGCGCCGCCGTGACCGCGCGGAACCCCGACCACGCCGTGAGCGCCAGGAGCGGCGCCAGCAGCACGTACGGCTCCAGCGTGTCCCACAGGTAGGTCCAGCCCCGCGACCAGTCGGTGCTGCCCGCCTCCTTGGCCAGGGCCGTGTTGGGCACGAGCTCCGCGAAGTAGGCCATGCGGAAGAGCTCGTAGGCGAGGGGCAGCGCCACCGCCAGCGCCACGCGCCACAGCGCGGTACGGAGGGTGGGCCGGCCCGGCAGCACGATCGCCAGCGCCAGGAAGCCCAGCGAGAAGATGCCGAAGTCCGGGCGCACCAGCACGCCCAGCCCGGCCAGCACCGCGAGCCCGTCCCAGGCCCGGGCGCTCGAGAGCCGCCCCCGCCGCCACTCGCCCCGGCGGTACAGCACCGCGGCGCCGGCGAAGCAGGCCCCCAGCCACGCGAACGAGAGCCCGGTCTCCAGTCCCGAGCTGGCGAAGTCCCAGGCCGGCGGCAGCACGGCGAAGGCCAGGGCGCCGAGCGGGAGCGGAAGCGCGCCCGCCAGCTCGTCGCGCCGCGCCAGCGCCAGCGCGCCGAGCGTCGCCAGGGCGAGCCCCGCGACGGCCAGCGGCAGCCCCACGCTCAGCGCGATCCAGGGCACGTGCCTGACTCCGGCGATCGCCGAGGGGATGCTGAGGATCCCCAGCCACAGCGGACTGGTGTAGGCCTCCACCCGCTCGCCGGCGTTGAACACCGGCCCGTTGCCGTGCAGGAGCTGGTCCACGACCCGGAAGTTGATGAACGCGTCGTCCGCGGTCCACCGGTGCGTCCACCCCAGCAGGCCGTAGAGCGCCGCCGGGGCGAACGGGAGCGCGACCCGCGTGGCCCATCTCACGGGGCCGGCAGCCCGCGGTCGCGCGCGGTCACAGCTCCTCGGCGATCCGGGGCGCCTCGCGGCTGAAGATCCAGACCGCCAGGACGCAGACCGCCACGTAGATCCCGATCGGGACCAGGAGCTTCGCGTATCCACCCGCCGCGGCGGCCGCCCCGGGCGCGTGCGGGTCGATGACCCACTTGCGCGCCTCCTCGAAGATCGGCGCGAGCGGGTTCAGCGCGACCACGTCGCGCAGCGGGCGCGAGACGATCTCGATCGCGTAGAGCACCGGGGTCCCGTAGAAGAGCGCGGTGGAGATCACCGACCAGATGATCCCGACGTCGCGGAAGCGCGGGTTCAGCGACGACAGGATCATCGAGATCGCCGTCGCGATCGCGAACAGCCCGGCCAGGACCACCCCGAAGAGCAGCCAGCTCCAGCGCGGCGAAATGCCGAAGGCGAGGATGAACACGAACACCACCACCAGGTTCAGGACCAGGTTGAACACGCTGTTGAGGACGACGGCCAGCGGGATCACCAGGCGCGGGAACTGCGTCTTGCGCACCACCGACTCCTGGTTGACGATCGAGTTGACCGCGGTGCTGGTCGCCTCCTGGAAGAAACCGAACAGCACGATGTTCAGCAGCAGCAGGACCGCATAGTGCGGGACACGGGAGCCGAGGTGAAACGCCTGCGTGAACACGGCCAGCAGGACGCCGAACAGCATCAGCGGGCGCGCCAGCGACCACACGTAGCCCAGGGCCGTCCCGAAGTAGGTCCGCTTGAACTCGGTCGCCGCGATCAGGTACAGCAGCTCGAGCGCCCGGCGTGCTCCACCGCCCAGCGCCGAGGGACCGCGGACGTCGCGCAGCTCCAGTGCCTGCTCGCTCACGCTTCCTCCTCCGGGAGTGGCTCCGGCACCGCGCGGACGTCGGACTCCACGGACACGCTCCCGGGAGCCCGCCGCGTGCCATAGACGACGAAGTCGAGCAGGCGCAGGATGTGCAGCGCCAGGTCCCCGTGGGCCCGGTTGCGGGAGATCCAGCAGGAGACGAAGTAGCGGCCGGGGAGCAAGGGGTTCTGGATCCGCCCCGAGACACGTACGCGCTGGCCCGGGGCCAGCCGGTCGGGCTGCCCCGGCGACAGCTCCAGCGTACGACTGATCCCAAAGACTCGGAGATCGTCAGCGGTGAGGAACTCGAACGTGAATCCCGGGTTGGCCAGCTCGTGCCGCGCCTCGACCACCACGTTGAAGCCGAGCGGGGCGCCCTGCTCGACGTTGTCGACTCGCTCGCCCGCGTCGTTCTCCAGCCAGGCGTCGACCACCCGTACGTTGACGTCGGGCACCACGTGCGCGCGCGTCCCTTCGACCTCGCCGCCGAAGTTGAGCCGGTAGTAGCGCAGGGCGGTCTCCTCCGGGTCGCCGATGTAGCGTCGCGCCCCGTCGTGGATGAGCATCCCCCGGTCGCACATCACCTGGACGATCGACATGTCGTGGGTGACCAGGACGATCGTCTTGCCCGCCGCCCGCCGCTCGCGGAAGAAGTCCATGCACTTCTGGGAGAACGCGGCGTCCCCCACGGCCAGGACCTCGTCGATGAGCATGATGTCGGCGTCGGCCTCGACCATGACCGCGAAGGCCAGGCGGACCATCATCCCCGACGAGTAGTTCTTGAGCTTGAGGTCCATGAAGTCCCGCAGCTCCGCGAAGTCGAGCACCGCGTCGAGCCGGCGCCGCGCCTCGCGCCGGCTGAGCCCCATCAGCACCCCGTTGAGCACCACGTTCTCCCGCGAGGTGAGCTCCGGGTTGAAGCCCACCCCGAGCTCGATGAACGGGGCCAGCCGGCCGGCCATTCGCACCCGGCCCGCGTCGGCGCGGTAGATGCTGGACATGATCTTGAGCAGGGTGCTCTTGCCCGAGCCGTTGCGGCCGACGATCCCGAAGAACTCGCCCAGGTGGACCTCGAACGAGATGTCCCTGAGGGCGTGCAGCTCCCGGTAGGCGCGGCGGGCCCACGGGTTGGTCGCGCGCTCCTTGAGCGTGTCGACCCGGTTGTGGGGGATGCGGAACGTCTTCTCCACGCCGCGGGCCTCGATGACCACCGGAGCCTGGGCCAGCCGGGCCCGCCGCTCGGAGCCGGCCGGCGCCTCGATTTCCTGGTTGACCGCCATCTGGATCCGCAGTGTGACGAACCGGGTCAGAGCCGGGCGCGCCAGCGGCGCAGGCCCCGGCCCTCGGCGGTCAGGACGGGCGGCATGCTGGCGTTCCAGCCCAGACGCCCGGGCGCGCGCGACCACCGGCTTCCGGCTCCCACCAGCCAGCGCCAGAGGATGCCGCGCGCCAGCGCGCCCTCGCTGCCCAGGGTCTCGTTGCGCCCGATCAGCGCTCGCAGCGGGCGGGTGGCCAGCCAGGCGAGCGCCAGCGGCGACCGGGCGCTGGCCACGAACCGGCGCAGGGCGCGGCGCTTGCGCGGCTCGAGGCGGCTCTCGCACGCCACCAGCAGCGCCCGGGCCTGCATGTCGCGGGGCAGGTAGCCGAAGAAGTAATCGCGTCGCCCGCCGCGCCAGGGGGCCTGCCGCGGTCCCCGCCGATGGCCTTTGGCGACGTCGCCGAACACCGCCCCGGGGTGCTGGACGTAGTCGTACAGCGGGCGGTCGACGTAGGCGACGTCGCCCGCCGCCAGGGCGACGAGGGCCAGCCAGTGGTCGTGGAACCGGAGCCCCGGCGTCTGGGGGAACGGCAGGGCCAGCGCGGCCACCTCGCGGCGGAACAGCGACGCCGCCCCGGTGATGGTGTTGGCCACGAGCATCGAGGCCAGGCTGGTGTGGTTGTTGCGCCGGCCCTCCCACATCGTCTCGCGCAGGACCCGCCCCTCGGCGTCCACCAGCCGCTGGTCGGAGTAAGCGAGCTGGGCCGACCCCAGGGCCCCGCGGAGCGTCTCGAGTTTGTCCGGGTACCACCGGTCGTCCTGGTCGCACAGCGCCAGCAGCTCGGCCTCGGGCGGCGCCAGCCGCAGGGCGCGCTCGAAGTTGCGGTAGAAGCTGAGATGCCGGTCGGAGCGGGAGATCCGGAAGCGCGGGTCGTCGCCCACCGTCTCCTCGATCTGGGCGAAGTGCTCGGGGCTCGACTCGTCGTCGCTGATCACGCACACCCACCGCCGCTCGGTCTGCTCCCGGAGTGAGTCGATCTGGATCCGGAACAGTTCGGGATCGGGATCGAACGTGGCCATGCAGACCGCGATCAGCCCCGCCCGCTCCACGGGCAGGTCGTCCCAGGACTGCGGGGAATCCGGGTCCATCACCTCGATCCGCGCCAGCGGGGCGATCTCCTCCCGCCCGCTCCCCAGGCGCACCGCCGCCTGCAGGTCGATCGTCGCGCCGGCTGCGCCCGCCGCCACCGGGACCGTCGCCCAGAACCCGCTGCGATACGTGCGGTCCTCGGGATACTCCGCCGAGGGCCCGCCGAGCGCGGGCGCCAGGTCGGGGCGCGGCATCCGGACGGCCGCCGGCCGGTGGGCGACGCCGTCGACCAGTATGGCCAGCTCCCGCACGTGCTCGGAGCGGTGGAAGC
>VAXS01000064.1 GCA_005883255.1 Actinomycetota bacterium
TGGCCGGCCGGGAGGCCGCGACGGTCCTCACGCCGCACGCCGGCGAGCTGGCGCGGCTGCTCGACACCGACTCGCGGACCATCGAGGCCCACCGGCTCCGTCACGTCCGGGAGGCCGCCGAGGCCGCCCAGGCGGTGGTGGTCCTCAAGGGCGACGACACCCTCGTGGCCACGCCCGGCGCTCCGGTGGGCGTGAGCGCCGGAGGCAGCGCCGCGTTGGCCACCGCCGGCACCGGCGACGTGCTCTCGGGCGTGGTGGGCGCGCTGCTGGCCAAGGACCTGCACCCGTTCGACGCGGCCTGCGCGGCGGTCTGGCTGCACTCCGCGGCCGGGCGCCGGGCGGGGCGGGTCCGCGGGCCCGACTCGGTCATCGCCCGCGACGTGATCGAGGCCCTGCCCCGCGAGCTCGCCGAGTCGCGCTAGCGCTACCAGTAGGCTGGCGCCCGTGGCCAGCGTGGGCGACATCATGGAGCGCGATCCCGTCACGGTCTCCCCCGACGACGACGTGGAGTCGCTCATCCGCGTCCTGCGCCGGCACGAGCTGCCCGGCATCCCGGTGGTGGACGGGGACGGGCGCTCCGTGGGGATCGTGACCGAGGCCGACCTGATCCTGCGCGACGAGCAGGCGGACCTGCATCTTCCCCACCACATCGACCTCATGGGCGGCGTCATCTACCTGGAGTCGATGAAGCACTTCGAGGAGCGCCTGCGCAAGGCGTTCGCCGCCAAGGTCTCGGACATGATGACCCCGGACCCCCTGACCGTGACCCCGGAGACCCCGGTGGAGGAAGCGGCGAAGATCATCTCCGAGCGCGGCCACAACCGGCTGCCGGTGGTCGAGGACGGCCGGCTGGTGGGGGTCGTCACCCGCCTCGACGTGCTCGAGGCGCTGACCCGGTAGGGGTCGCGGTGGTCCGCGCGCTGGCCAGGGTCAACCTGGCGGCGATCGAGCGCAACTGCGCGCGCCTGCGCCGCGAGCTGCGCGACGGGGCGGAGCTGGCCGCGGTGGTGAAGGCGGACGGGTGCGGACACGGGGCGGTCCCGACGGCCCGGGCGGCGCTGGCGGGCAGGGCCACCTGGCTGGCCGTGGCCACCGCGGCGGAGGCGGCGGAGCTGCGGGCGGCGGGGCTGGACGCGCCGGTCCTGGTCATGGGCGCGCTCAGCGACGAGGAGCTGCCGGTGGCGCTGCGGGCGCGGGCCGACGTGGTCGCCTGGGACGAGCGGTTCGCGGCCCGGGCGGCCGAGCTGGCGGCGGCCCGGGAGGGACCGGCGGTGGCCGTGCACGTGAAGCTCGACACCGGCATGGGCCGGCTCGGCACCCGCGACCCCGCCCAGGCGCGCCGGGTGGCCGACGCGGTCGCGCGCGCGGGGGAGCTGCGGCTGGCCGGGGCCATGACCCACTTCGCCACCGCCGACGAGCCCGGGGCCGACGACGGCTTCTTCGAGGCGCAGCTGGAGCGCTTCGCCACCTTCGCCGAGACGCTGCGCTCCGAGCATCCCGGCCTGCTGGTCCACGCCGCCAACAGCGCCGCCACGCTGCGCTCGGCCGCCGCCCACTTCGACCTGGTGCGCTGCGGCGTCGCCACCTACGGGCTGGACCCCTTCCACCAGGACCCGGCGGCGCGCGAGCTCGAGCCGGCGCTGGAGCTGCGCTCCTACGTGGCCGCGCTGAAGCCCTCCGCGCGCGGGGAGAGCGCGGGCTACGGCCGGCGCTTCGTGGCCGAGCGCGACACGGTCCTGGGCGTGCTGCCGATCGGCTACGGGGATGGGTGGCGGCGCGGCCTCTCGAACAATGCGGAGGTGCTGGTGGGAGGCGCCCGGGTCCCGCTGGTGGGGACCATCTCGATGGACAACCTCACCGTCGACCTGGGGCCGGCGCCCTCCGCCGGCGTGGGCGAGCCGGCCGTGCTGATCGGCGCCGCCGGCCAGGAGCGGATCACCGCCGAGGAGGTGGCCCGGCGCCTGCACACGATCAACTACGAGATCACCTGCGGGCTGACCGCCCGCGTGCCCCGCGCCTACCACCGCGACGGGGAGCCGGCGTGAGGGGCGCGCTCGACGTGGCCCGCGCTGCCTTGCCGGACGAGGGCGTCTGGGTCGTCGGCGGCGCGCTGCGCGACCGGCTGCTGGGGCGTCTCACCGACGACGTCGACCTGGTGACCACCGGCGACCCGCGGGCGCAGGCCCGCGCGATCGCCCGGGCGGCGGGCGGGACCTCGTTCCGGCTGTCGGGCACCCACGGCGCCTGGCGGGCGATCGCGCCCGACCGCTCCTGGCACGCCGACGTCATGCCGCTGGAGGGCGGCGGCATCGAGGAGGATCTCGCCCGCCGTGACTTCACCGTCAACGCGCTGGCCGAGCCGCTCGCCGGCAACGGCCTGATCGATCCGTTCGGAGGCGCCCGCGACCTCGAGGCCCGCCTGCTGCGCCGCGTCTCGGAGCGCACGTTCTCGGACGACCCCCTGCGCGTGATGCGCCTGGTCCGCCTGACGCTGGAGCTCGACCTGCAAGCCGAGCCCGAGACCGTCGCCGACGCCCGCGCCCACGCCCGGGGGCTGGAGCGGACGGCCCCCGAGCGGGTGTTCGGCGAGCTGCGGCGCATCCTCTCGGTCCCGCGACCCGACCGCGCGGTGCTGGCGCTCGACTCGGTGGGAGCGCTGGAGCCGGTGCTGCCCGAGGTGGCGGCGCTGCACGGTGTCGAGCAGAGCCGCTTCCACCACCTCGACGTGTTCGACCACACGCTGATGGTGCTGGAGCGGTTGGCGGCGCTGGAGCAGGACCCCGAGCCGGCGCTGGGAGAGCACGCGGCCGCGGCGATGGCGGTGCTGGCCCAGCCCCTGGGCGACGAGCTCACGCGGGGCCAGGCGCTGCGCCTGGGCGCCCTGCTCCACGACGCCGCCAAGCCCCAGACTCGGGCGGTGACGCCGGAGGGGCGGGTGACGTTCCTGGGCCACGACGTTGCCGGGGCGGAGCTGGTCCGCGGCGCGCTGGCTCGGCTGCGCGCGTCCGAGCGGCTGCGGGCCTATGTCGCCGCGCTCACCGCGCACCACCTGCGGCTGGGCTTCCTGGTCCACGAGCGCCCGCTGCCGCCCCGGACGGTGCACGCCTACCTGCGGACCTGCGAGCCGGTGGAGGTGGAGGTGACCATCCTCTCGGTCGCCGACCGGCTGGCCACGCGGGGCGACCGGGCCGACGACGCGATCGCCGCCCACCTGGAGCTGGCGCGCGAGCTCCTGGGCGCGGCGCTGCGCTGGCGCGAGGAGGGACCGCCCCGGCCGCTGCTGCGTGGCGACGAGCTGGCCCGCGAGCTGGGAATCGTGCCGGGGGCCGCGCTGGGTGAGCTGATGGCCGAGCTGGAGGCGGCGCAGTTCGCCGGGGAGGTGCGCACGCGAGCCGAGGCCGTGGCCCACGCCCGCGAGCGCCTGGCGGCGGGGCGGCGATAGGCTCCCGCTGTGGCGCAGGACGACTGCCTCTTCTGCCAGATCGTCGCGGGGGAGGCGCCGGCCACGATCGTCGACTCCGACGAGGCCACCGTGGCGTTCATGGACATCAACCCCGCCACTCGCGGCCACACGCTGGTGGTGCCGCGCGCGCACTACGCGGACCTGGCCGAGATCCCCGACGACGAGCTGGCCACCTGCGTCCAGGCGGCGCGGCGCCTGGCCGAGCGCGCCGTCGAGCGGCTGGAGGCCGACGGCGTCAACCTGCTGAATGCCCAGGGCCGGGCGGCCTGGCAGACCGTCTTCCACTTCCACTTCCACGTGATCCCCCGCTACGAGGGCGATCCGCTGCGCCTGCCCTGGACGCCGGGTCCCGGCGACCCGGACGAGATCGCGGGCGCCGCCGCCCGGCTGCGGGACGAGTAGTGCCGTTCGCCCGCAACGGCGCGGTGGAGATCGCCTACCGGGCGGTGGGACCGTCCGGCGGCGAGCCGGTGCTGCTGATCATGGGGCTGGGGGGCTCGGGCCGGATGTGGTGGCGCCTGGAGCCCCACGTGGCCGGCGAGCACCGCGCGCTCCTGATCGACAACCGGGGGACGGGCGACTCCGACCGCATCCGCGGGCCCATCTCGATGGCCGACCTGGCGGCCGACGCGGTGGCGGTGCTGGACGCCGCGGGCGTCGAGCGCGCGCACGTGGTCGGCGTCTCGATGGGCGGGATGGTCGCCCAGCACATCGGGCTCGACCATCGCCAGCGCGTTCGCTCGCTGGTGCTGGCCTGCACCACGGCGGGAGGGCGGTCCGGCCCGCCGCCCTGGCGCCTGCTACTCAGCACCGCCCTGCGCCCGGTGGTGGGGCCGGGGCGCACCTGGGGACTCGTGGCGCCGATCCTCTACGCGCCGGCGACGCTGCGCGACCAGCGCGCCCGCCTGCGCGAGGACCTCGACCGCCGCATCGCGGACGCCACTCCCAGCGCCACGCTCTACGCGCAGATGGGGGCGATCAGGGGCCACGACGTCCGGGCCCGGCTGAGCGAGCTCGAGGGGATTCCCACGCTTGTCCTCCACGGGGCCGCCGACGCGCTGGTGCCGCCCGCGGCGGGCCGATACCTGGCCGAGCGGATCCCCGGCGCGCGGTTGCGCCTGATCCCGGGCGCCGGTCACGTGATGACCACCGACGCCGAGGAGGAGGTGGCGGGCGCCATCCTCGAGCACCTGCGCGCGGCCACGGCGGGCGCGGCGCCGGTGGGCTGAGTGAAGCGGTCCCGCGGCCACGGCTGGTAGCGTTCCGGCCGCAAGGCCGGGTCGCGATCCGGCGGAAACACGCAGTGCGGGCGGTCGCAGGCAGATTGCTGTCTGAGCACTCCGCGTCGTACGCAGGCACCCCACACGGAGGGGCAGATGGCAACTGGCACGGTCAAGTGGTTCAGCGACGACAAGGGCTACGGCTTCATCACGCCCGACGACGGCGGCCGCGATCTCTTCGTCCACTTCAGCGGTATCAGCGGGGACGGATTTCGCACGCTGACCGAGGGCGCGAAGGTCTCCTATGAGGAGGAAGCGGGGGACAAGGGCCCCAAGGCCGTAAACGTCGCCCTGATCTGACTGTCGCCACGCCGAGAGCCGAGACAGGGCGACGTTGAGAGCGCAACGTTGACCGGGGGGGTGTGTTGAATGGCGGGTATGACACGACGCTTCCGGCTTCTTGTCGCGGCTGTCTTTGCCGCTCTATGCATCGTC
>VAXS01000120.1 GCA_005883255.1 Actinomycetota bacterium
GAAGTACCCGACGACCCCCGCCCGCCCGAGCAGCCGATGCCCGACGCGCCGGCCGGGCCGGCGGTGCCGGACGGGCCGCCGTCGGAGGACCCGGCGGTCCCGCCGGGCCCCGACATGCCCGAGCCGCGCCCGGCGAACGAGCCCCAGCCCGAGGCGCCGGACGTGCCCTCGCCCGACCCGCGCGGACCGGAGACTCCGCAAGAGGACTAGCTCCGCGCGCGCGACCGGGAGCGCGCCGACGACGACCGCGAGCGGGAGCGCCCGGACGTCGACCGCGAGCGCGACGACGTGGAGCGCCGCGTGGACCGGCGCCGGCGCGTGCCGCCGTTGCGGAGGGCCCGCGGGATCTCGGCGGTGGCCACCGCCTTCGTGAGCTGCGGGATCAGCCGCTCGAGGAACCCGGACATGCGCTCCTCCTCGCGGCGGATCGCCTTGGCCAGGCGCTCGGTCTCGCGATCGCCGACCGCCACGGCCAGCGCCTCGATCGCGGTGTAGGTGGCGATCTCCTCGGCCTCGGACGCGAACTCCGTCTTGGCGTTCTTGAGCTGCCTCTCCGCCTCTCCCGTCCCGCGCAGCGCGTGCAGCGGTCCCTGCGCCGCCGCCAGCGCGCGGCCGGCCATGGACTGCACCCGCTGGGCCGCCTCGGCCCCGACCGGGATCGCCACGGTCTCCGCCTTCCCGCCCAGCTGCTTGATGCGGCGCTCGACCTCGCGGCCGTGGCGCCTGGTCTCGGTCAGATGCTGCTGCAGGCGCTTGCGATACGACGAGCGCGTCGCCATCTGGATGTGCGCCTGCAGCGCCGTCTCCAGCTGCTTCTCCGTCCCATACGCCTCGTTGAGGTACTGGATGAGCTTGAGCTCGCGAGCGTTGGGCTCGGCCATGACTCCCCCTTTCGATCGTTGAACGCGAGGGATACCCGGCGAGTACGCGCTCAATCGCCCGGCTCGTCCAGCAGGTCGAGCACCGCGGCCTCGATGCGCGCCCGCTTGCGCGGGCTGCCCAGGTCGGGCTCGCCGCCCAGCCGGGCGAGGGCCGGCGCGATGGTGTCCCCGGCATCGAAGCGATCCACCACGCGGGGGTCGATGTACGACGCGCGGCATACCGCGGGCGTGTTGCCCAGG
The DNA here is from genome assembly GCA_005883255.1 of Actinomycetota bacterium. GTDB lineage: Bacteria > Actinomycetota > Thermoleophilia > Solirubrobacterales > Solirubrobacteraceae > AC-38. Next base: position 1,122 of record VAXS01000120.1, read on the forward strand.
TAGCGGGCCACCGTCTCGACCGCGCCGCGCACGGCGCGCTGGCGCGAGGTTCGCGAGCTCCGGGGCACGCGAGCGGCCAGCGCCACCGCGGCCAGGACGGTCGCGTTCCAGGTGCGGAAATCCTTCGCGGTGAAGTCGCCGCCGGTGATCTCCTTCACGTACGCGTTGATGTCCGCCGAGCGCACATCGACCCAGCGACCGTCGTCGCGGAAGGCCAGCAGCTCCCGCCCGCCGCCCCGGCGCCGCTTCAGCGCGGCCACGACCGCCCGCACGTCGCCGTCGGCGATCGCCTGCACCCGCCGGCGCCCGCCCTTGGCCGGGTAGTCGAACACCACCTCGTCGCGCTCGATCGACACGTGGCGCCGCAGCATCGTGGCCAGGCCGTACGTCTGGTTGTCGGCGGCGTAGTCCTCGGAGCCGATGCGGAAGAAGCCCAGGTCGAGCAGGCGCGTGGCGGAGGCCAGCACGCGCGGGCGGGAGAGCTTGCGGCCCGCGCGCAGGTCGCGCGTCACCCGCCGGCGCAGGCGCGGGAGCGCGCTGCCGAACTCCACCATCTGGTCGAACTTCTCCCGATCGCGCCGCGCCCGCCAGCGGTCGTGGTAGCGGTACTGCTTGCGCCCCGCCGCGTCGATCCCGGTCGCCTGGAGATGGCCCAGCGGGTCGAGGCAGATCCAGACGTCGCGCCAGGCGGGCGGGATCGCCAGCGCCCGGATGCGCTCCAGCGTCTCGGCGTCGTCCACCCGCTCCCCGTCGGGATCGAGGTACTCGAACCCGCGCCCGCGGCTCCGGCGAGCGATCCCCGGCGCAGCGCAGTCGGATCGTCGCAACCGCGGCACGCGGCCCGGTGTTCCCCGCGCGGGTCGACGGCAACCGTTTCGCCCGTGCGTCCGGGCGGGTACGCATCAGGAGAAAGCGAAACGGAAAGGATCCGATCGAATGAGCATCCTCGACAAGATCACCGGCCGCGCCAAGAAGGCCGCGGGCGACGTGGCGGACGATCCGTCGCTGCGCCGCGAGGGCCGCCGGGAGGAGCGCAAGGGCGAGGCCAAGGACGAGCTCTCCCGCACCCAGGAGCGCGCCGACCGCAAGGCCGACGAGGTCGCGGACCTCGAGCGTCGCACCTCGTGACGCGGGACGAGACGCCCGACGACGACCTCCGCGAGGCCGAGCCCGAGGAGGCCGGAGACGACGAGGCCGGGGATCCCCGCGACCCCGCCCGGCAGGCGGCCGGCGAGCAGGCCGACCGCGAGGGCGAGTCGCGGGGCGAGTCCCGCCCCGCCACGGGCGAGCCGCGCAGCGCCGGCGCCGACCGCTGACGCGGTCAGGCCACGCCGGCGAGCGAGCGCTCCAGCTGAGCCTCGCCCTCGGCCACCTCGCGCAGCTGCGCCAGGGAGCGGCGCAGCAGGCGCGAGACCTGCATCTGCGAGACGCCCACGTGCCGCGCGATCTCGGCCTGGGTCATGTCCTCCACGAAGCGCATGTGGAGGATGCGCCGCTCGCGCAGCGGGAGGATCCGCAGCGCCGAGCGCACCGCGCCCCGGTCCTCGACGAGCTCGAAGTGCGGGTCCTCACGGCCGAGCGTGTCGCCGTAGCTGGGCGCCTCGTCGTCGGAGGGCGCGGGCGCGTCCAGCGAGCGGGCGTCGTAGGCCGTGGCCGCCTCCATCGCCTCGAGCACCTCCTCCACCGTGAGCTGGGCCTGCTCGGCCAGCTCCTCGACGGAGGGCGCGCGGCCCAGCCGGCCGTGCAGCGTCTTCTCGGCGCGCTCGACGGTGAACACCCGTTCCTGCAGGCTGCGCGGCATGTGCACCGCCCAACCGGTGTCGCGGAAGTACCGCTTGATCTCGCCCAGCATGGTGGGCACCGCGTAGGTGGAGAACGCCACCCCGCGGTCGGGATCGAAGCGCTCCACCGCCTTCACCAGCCCCAGGCGGGCGACCTGGACGATGTCCTCCAGCGGCTCGCTCGAGCGCTGGTAGCGGCGCGCCACCTGGTGAGCCAGCGGGAGCGCCCGCTCGATCAGGGCGTCGCGGATGGCGACGTCACCGGTACGGCGGTACTCGCGGAAGTCGAGTATGTCCTTCTGGGTTGGCGAAACCGTCATCACGATCAGGACCTCGCAACGTTTTGTGAACCGCGTGCGATGGTCCGTGAGCGGCCGGCCTTCTCGGCGGTCTCCCGCGTCCCCTACACGTCTCTCTTGGGCTGAGCGCCCGTCGCACCCGGGCTCTCTGATCAGGAACGGTACCTCGACGTTCCGGGGATCAAACGGGCGGTTGCGCGCCTGTGTCCGCCGGGTAACTCGGCCACATGCGAGTGGCCGTAACAGGCGCCACGGGCAACGTCGGGACGAGCGTGCTGCGGGCGCTTCACGCCGACACGGCCGTGGAGGAGGTGGTCGGCATCGCGCGCCGGCGCCCGACGCTGGTGGACCCGAAGGTCGCCTGGGTGCAGGCGGACGTGGTGCGCGACGACCTGGTCCCGCACTTCCGCGGCGCCGACGCGGTCATCCACCTGGCCTGGCTGATCCAGCCGGCGCGCGACCGCGCGCTCACCCGGGCCGTCAACGTGGACGGGTCCGCGCGGGTGTTCCGGGCGGCGGCCGACGCCGGCGTCCCCGCGCTGGTCTACGCGTCCTCGGTGGGCGCGTACTCGCCCGGGCCCAAGCACGCGCGAGTGGACGAGAGCTGGCCCACGGAGGGGATCCCGAGCTCCTTCTACGCCCGCGACAAGGCCGACGTCGAGCGCCTGCTCGACCGCTTCGAGGCCGAGCATCCCGAGGTCCGCACGGTCCGGCTCCGGCCGGCCCTGACCTTCAAGCGCGAGGCGGCCGCCGAGATCCGCCGGCTGTTCGCGGGCCGGCTGCTGCCGTCCCGGCTGGTGCGCCCGGAGCTGATCCCGCTCGTGCCGAAGCTGGAACGGCTGCGCTTCCAGGCCCTGCACTCCTACGACGCCGGCGAGGCCTACCGGCTGGCGACCGTGGGCGACGCCCGTGGCGCCTTCAATCTGGCCGCCGAGCCGGTGCTCGATCCGGACGAGCTCGGCCGCCTGCTCGGCGCCCGTCCGGTGCGCGTGCCGCCGGCGGTCCTGCGCGGCGGCGCCTCGCTGGCCTGGAAGCTGCGGCTGTCGCCGACGCCGCCCGGCTGGGTGGACATGGCGCGGGCGGTTCCGCTCATGGACACCGCCCGGGCGCGGACGGAGCTGGGCTGGGAGCCGCGGCACGGCGCGGGGGAGACGCTGCTCGAGCTGCTCGACGGCCTGCGGGAGAGAGCCGGGCTCCAGACGCCTCCGCTGGAGCGAAATGGGGACGGGAAGTACCCAGTCCCCATCCCATAGGACGAGTCCAACGGCGCTCCGCCATCCCCTGCTCGGTCTACCCCGGGCGCGGGCGTCTAACGGCGAGTTGACTGAGGTTGCTTTTCAACGTATGCGCGAATGCCGAATTGGCGAGCCGCTATGACGTAGGGATGAGCTCCGAAGAGGTCACGATCCGGCCGGGCGAGCTTCGAGTCGCGATCTCGAACGCCGTGGTCCAGCTGCACCGCGAGCACTACGGCAAGGGACCGACCCGGGCGAAGACCTACATCATGGATGACCTCGTGGTCGTCGTCATGCGCGGGGGCTCGACGCGGCTGGAGGAGACGCTCACGCGCGCCGGCGAGGCCGAGCGGGTGCGAAATATTCGCCAGGCGTTCCAGGATTCCCTGCACAATGTGTTCGTGCAGCGCATCGAGGAGCTCACCGGCCAGCGGGTGGAGGCCTTTCTCAGCCAGTCGACGATGGAGCCCGACGTGAGCGTCGAGCTCTTCCTGCTGGAGGGGCCCGTAGCTCCCGGGTAGATGGCGGCCACCGCCCATCCCCCCGTGGCGCCGGTCGAGCCGGCGGGCGGACTGGTACGGCTGCTCGAGGCCGACCCCGAGCTGGGAGCGGCGCTGGAGCCCGACCGCCGCGACGAGGCCCGCCGCCGGATCGTCGCCCGAGTGGTGGACGTGTCCGACGGGGTCTGGGATCCGCGGCGGGACACGGCCGAGGATTCGGTCTGGGGGGCGATCGTCCTGGACGGGCTCCTGCTCCACGACCTCGAGCTCACCGACACGCGCGCCAGCGAGTTGATCGGGCCGGGAGACGCGTTCGACCCCCGGGAGCCCGGCCTCCAGGAGTCGGTGGTGCCGGTGTCGACGGAGTGGTCGGTGCTGGAGCCGACCCGCCTGGCGCTGCTGGACCGCGCGTTCGCCCTCAGCGCGGCGCGCTGGCCGGAGGTGGTGGGCGAGCTTCATGGCCGCACCGCCGCCCGGGCGTTCCGGCTCAGCGTCCAGATGGCGATCTGCCAGCTGCCGCGCGTCGAGCTGCGCCTGATGCTCGCGCTCTGGCACCTGGCCGAGCGCTTCGGCCGCGTCGGACCCGAGGGGGTCACGCTGCCGCTGCCGCTGTCGCACCGCCTGCTGGGCCAGGTGGTGGGCGCCCGCCGCCCGACGGTCACCCTGGCGCTCACCCGCCTGCACCAGGCCGGCCTGGTGGAGCGCCTCGACGGCGTCTGGCGGCTGCACGGCCATGCCCCCGGCGAGCTGGGCGAGCTGCGGACGCTGGCGCAGGCGCGCCGGCGGCCGGCCGAGCGCCCGCGGGCGGCCCAGGGAGCCCCGCTCTCGGCCACGGACCGCGAGCAGCTGCGCCAGCGAGTGCACGAGCGGGTGGCCGCGCTGAGCGCGGTCTTCGAGGAGCAGTCCGCCGCGGTCGGGTCGCTCCAGCGCCGGGCGGAGGAGGTGCGCGCCCGGTCGGCCGACCTGCGCGCCCGCGTCGCCCGCGACCGCGACCGCGACGGTCGCGGCTAGCCCTTCGCCAGCTCCTCCATGATCAGGATCGCGCCGGTGACGTCGCTGGCCGCGAGCGGCACGCAGGACACCCGGCAGCGCATCTCCCGGCCCTTGCGGTTGACCGCGGTCACCGTCACCTCTTCACGCTCGGATTCCCCCGACAGGCACGCCAGCAGCTGCGGCTTGATCTCCTGCACGGGGAGCCCGAAGTCGAGGCCCAGCAGGTGCTTTCCCTCCGCCTCGCCCGCCCGCAGGCCCCACAGGTCCTCGGCCGCGTGGTTCCAGACCTGGACGCGCTGCTCGTGGTCGACCACCACCACTCCCAGTCCCAGGCTGGTGAGGATGGTGTCCAGGAACGTGTTCACCCGATCGAGCTCGGTCCCGCGGAGCCGGAGCTCGTCGTTGGTGGTCTCGAGCTCTTCGTTGGTGGACTGGAGCTCCTCGTTCATCGTCTCGAGCTCCTCGTTGGTGGACTGGAGCTCCTCGTTGGTCGTCTCCAGCTCCTCGTTGGTGGACTGGAGCTCCTCGTTGGTCGTCTCCAGCTCCTCCACCGTCGACTGCAGCTCCTCGTAGGCGATCTCCAGCTCGCGCTTGGATCGCTCCAGCTCCTCCTGCAGAGTCGCCTGCCCGGTGATGTCGTCGAAGGTGACGCTGGTGCCCAGGAAGTCGTTGCCCCGCAGCACCGGCGTGATGAGGACCTCGAAGGTCACCGCGTCCCGTCCGCGCGCCAGCATCTCCACCCGGCCCAGCGCCACCGGGCGGCGCGCCTCCTGGGCCCGCTCGATGCCCGCCCGCAGCTCCGCCGGTTTGTAGGAGACGTCGAGCTCCTGCAGCTGCTTCCCGATGTCGCGGCGCGTGAGGCCGAGCTGCCGGCGGGCCTGCTGGTTCGCGAAGAGCACGGTCCCCTCGGCGTCGACCACGATCTGGGCGACCGGAGCGACGTCGAGCGCGCTCTCTCGCACCGACCCGAGGTCGGGGCTCGACTCCGGCCCCGGGTTGTCGTCGCCGTTGGCGCGCGCGACGAACGCGTAGCGGTCGCGGAGGGTGGGGCGGGGGACCCGGGCGAACACCCGCCGCTTGAGCTCGAGCGGCACGAACAGGTCCGTGTGGGTGATGAGCATCTCGGACTTGCCGAGGAAGAGGACGCCGTGGTCGCGCAGCGCGAAGTGGAAGCCCTCGAGCATGTGCGACTGGGCCTCGGCGTTGAAGTACATGAGGGTGTTGCGGCAGACCAGGAGGTCCACGCGCGAGATGGGCGCGTCCTGCACCAGGTCGTTGCGCCCGAAGATGACCATCCGGCGCAGGTCGGATCGGAACGTGTACCGGGAGTCGGTCCGGTCGAGGTAGCGCTCGCGCACGGGCTCGGGCACGTCCTTGACGTCGTCGGCGCTGTAGGTGGCGTGCCGGGCGACGTTGAGCGCGTCCTCGTCGACGTCGGTCGCGTAGATCTTGACCCGCTCGCGATAGGCGTCGTCGCCCAGCGCCTCGGCCAGCAGGATGGCCACGCTGTAGGCCTCCTCGCCGGTGGCGCAGCCCGCGCACCAGACGCGCACGTCCTCGTCCTCGGGCTTGTCCCCCAGCAGGCGCGGGACCACGTCCTCCGCCAGGTAGTCCCAGGCCGGCCGATCCCGGAAGAACCCGGTGACGTTGATGAGGATCGTGTCGAAGAGGAGCCCGAACTCCTCGGGGTGGACCTCGAGGTAGTCGACGTACTCCCGCGGACCGGCGACCCCCACGTCCTTCATGCGCCTGTCGAACCGGCGGGTCAGGCTCGCGCGCTTGTAGCCGCCGAAGTCGAAGCCGCGCGTGCGCTTCAGGTACTCCAGGAGCTCTTCGAATTGCTGATCCTCGGCCATGGTCCCCGTCCGGGGAGCGCTACGTGGAGCCTGCGCCGTTGCCCGACGGCTTGGTGGCGACCTCCTCGGGCTCGCTCACGGCGGCCTCGTCGCCCTCCGGTGCTTGCATTATCGCCTCTCGAATCAAGCCGACGCGAGCCTGGGCGTCACGGGCCTGGATCTGGAAGCGGTCTGCGCTCGAAGAGTCGTCGCGGTGCTGCCGGGCGCGGGCGGACATGCGCGCCAGCAGCTCCGCCCGCTCCTCCAGCGTTCGCAGCGCCGCCCACAGGGCGGACTCCAGGGAGTCGGCCTGAGAGGACAGCAGGGTCTCGGGCGAGAAGGTGTGCCCCACGCGGCACTGGAGCCGCACGAGGCTGCCCTCGTTGACCTGCCAGAGGGCGCCGCCGCAGTCCGGGCAGGTGAGCCCGGTGGCGTCGTCGCCGTCGCCGCTGGGGTCGTCGAGCCGGGCCGCGACCGGCTCCGCCGAGCCCCCCATCGAGGCGGGGGCGGGATGGCCCTCGCGCACCAGCCGGGTGAGCAGGGGCGCGATTCCCTTGAGGGGGGCGATCCAGTCCACGGCCACGCTCTTCGCCGCGCTGCGGGGCATGCCCGGGTACAGCGCCTCCTGCGGGTCCTGCACGATCGCCAGGCCGCCCAGCGACTTGACGTGCCGCAGCCCGGACGTGCCGTCGTCGCGCGCGCCGGAGAGGATCACGCCGACGACCCGGGACCCGTAGGCCCAGGCGGCGGAGCGGAACAGCACGTCCACCGCGGGTCGGTGTCCGTTCTCGCGCGGCCCGCGCGACAGCTCCAGGCGTCCCGGCTGCACCACCACGTGGTGGTCGGGAGGGGCGACGTAGATCCGCCCCGGCGCGAGCTCCTGACCGTCGGTCGCGGCCTCGGCGGGCAGCGGCCCGGCCCGGTCGAGCAGCTGGGGCAGCAGGCTGGTCCCGCTGGACAGCACGTGCAGCACGACCAGCACCGGCGCCCGGAAGTCGCCCGGGAGGTCGCGCACCAAGGCGAGCAGCGCCTCCACGCCTCCCGCCGAGGCGCCGATCACCACGAGGTCGTGGCGCCTGTCCGCCTCGGCCGCGGAGGGCCGCCGGGGGGCGGGTTGGGCGTGGGCCACGAATGCTCCTCTGGTGGGTGTTCCAGGGTACGGGATCGCGCGGGGCGGGTCGAGGACCGGTTACCCGGTTGCCAGCTTGGGCAACTCCTGGCGCAGCGTGACCGCGTCCGCCAGGGGATCGCCCCGGTCGGCCACGCGCTCGAGGACCGCGCCGGCCTCGAAGGTCAGGGCGCCCGCGTCGCCCGCGTCGAGCGCGGCGTCGAGCTCCTCCCACTCGACCGGGGTGGACACCGTGGGTCGCTCCCGGGCCCGCAGCGAGTACGCGCACACCGTCGTCTTGTGCTCGTCGTTCTGGCTCCAGTCCACCAGCACGCGCCCGGCCCGCAGCGACTTGGTCATCCGGGAGACCACGCGCTCGGGATGGGTCTTCTCCATCAGCTCCGCCACCGCGCGGGCGAACGGCTTGGTCTCGTCGTAGGTGACGTCGGTGTTGAGCGGGACCTGGGCGTGCAGGCCCTTGGAGCCCGAAGTCTTGACGAAGGTGCGCAGCCCGAGCTGCTCGAACGTCCCGTGCAGCCACAGCGCCACCTCGGCGCAGTCGAGGACGTCGGCGCCCGGGCCGGGGTCGAGGTCGAAGACCATCGTCGTGGGACGGTCGATCGCCTCCGCCCGCGACAGCGAGGTGTGCAGCTCGAGGTCCGCGAGGTTGCCCAGCCAGGCCAGGGTGGCGGCGTCGTTGGCCAGGCAGTAGTCGATGTGGCCGCGCCCGCGGCTGGGGACGGACACGGTCGCCACCCAGTCCGGCCGGTGCGACGGGCACTGCTTCTCGTAGAAGTGCTGGCTCTCCACGCCGTCGGGGTAGCGCTTGAGGGTGAGCGGACGGCCCTGGAGGTGGGGCAGGAGGACGGGTGCGGCCCGCAGGTAGTAGTCGATGACGTCGCCCTTGGTGAAGCCGGCCCGCGGGTACAGCACCTTGTCGCGGTTCGAGACCTTGATCGTGCGCCCGTCGACCTCGAGCTGGTCGCCGCGGACGGACGGCTCGCGCAGGCCCTTGTACGAGGGCGCGCGGAGCGTCCCGCTGGCGGTCCACTCCCGGAACTCCACGATCGCCTGCAGCCGCGGCTCCACGAACACCGCGCCGCGCGGCGGCTGGCGGCCCTCGAACGGGCTGGTCTTGCGACGCAGCGGCTTGAGCTTGGCCTGCAGGGCGGCGAGGTCCTGCTCCTTGAAGCCGGTGCCGACCCGCCCCACGTAGCGCAGCCTGCCCTCCTCGTCGCGCCGGCCCACCACCAGCGCTCCGATGCGATCGGTGCGCCGGCCCTCGCCGGGCAGCCAGCCGCCGATCCACAGCTCGGCGCGCTGCAGGTTCTTCACCTTGATCCAGGCGCCGCTGCGCTTCTCCGGCTCGTACGGGCTGTCCAGGCGCTTGGCGATCACACCCTCCAGCCCCTGCTCGGCGGTCGCGGCCAGCAGCGCCGCGCCGTCGCCCACGCGGTGGCGGGGCGTCTGCCAGCCCGGGCCGTCGAGCCCCAGCTCCTCCAGGCGGGCGCGCCGCTCGGCGTAGGGCCTGGACATCAGCGACTCGCCGTCGAGGTGGAGCAGGTCGAAGATCACGTAGGCCACCGGGTTGGCCTTCGCCTGGCGGCGCACCTGCGAGTCCGAGGCCAGGTGCATACGTCGCTGGAGACGCTCGAAGCTGGGCCGGCCCTCCTCGTCGAACGCCACCACCTCGCCGTCGAGGACCGCCGTGCGCGCCCCCAGCTCCCGGGCCAGCCCCCGGACCTCGGGGTAGCGCGCGGTGATGTCGTTGAGGTTGCGCGACTGCAGGCGCAGCCGGCCCGGCTCCGCGTAGGCGATCGCGCGCACGCCGTCCCACTTGACCTCGAAGCCGTAGCGCTCCTCGTCGCGGGGCAGGGGCCCGAGCTTGGCCAGCATGGGGACGACGCGCTCGGGCATCGGGTCGCGGCCCGCCCGCTCGGGCGGGTCCATGCGGTGGATCATCCAGTCCTTGGGCTCGCGCCCGGCGCGGAAGAGCACGTAGCGGCCGCGCACGCGCTCCCCGTGGAAGGTGACCATCACCTCGTCGTCGCGGAACTTGTGGACCTCGTAGGTCCCGCGGTCCCATACGCGCATCGTGCCCGCGCCGTACTCGCCGCGGGGGATCTCGCCCTCGAAGTCCAGGTACTCGAGGGGGTGGTCCTCGGTGCGCACCGCCTTGCGGTTGCGTTGGGGGTCGTCGGGGATCCCGTTCGGCACCGCCCACGAGGCCAGCGCCCCGTCGCGCTCCAGGCGCAGGTCCCAGTGCAGGCGACGGGCATGGTGCTCCTGGATCACGAAGCGCGGAGCCGCCGGCTGCTTGCGGCTCCGGCGCTTCGGCGCCGGCTCGGAGGTCGTCTCGAAGTCGCGCTTGCGCTCGTACTCCGTCAGCTTCCGGGCCATGCCTGGAGTATCCCCCCAGGCGCGAACGAGGCCCGGCAGGAAAACCGGGCCTCGGAGGCCGCCTTTGCGAAGGGTGAGGCCGCGGCAAAGGCGAGGGGTCTCTGGCAGGCGGTGTGCCCGCCCGCCGGCCGCCGAAACGCGCGCGGGCCGCCCGACCCGCTTCCAGCCCGCATTTTGCGGAGATTGAGCCGGGCGCGTCAGGCCCTCGCGGGCGGGGAAGAAACATGGTCGTGGGCGACCTGCACTGGACCGAGATCTCCGAGGGCTGGCCGGTGATCGGGCGGGGCGGCCACCCGCTGGGGCGGATCGTGCAGGTGATGGGCGATCGCGAGCACGACGCCTTTCGCGGCGTCACGGTGAACGGCGTGCGCTGGGGCGGCGAGCGCCTGATCCCGGCCGATCGGGTGGCCCGGATCGCCAGCGGCCGGGTGGAGGTCGCGGTGGCGGCCGACGAGCTCGCCCGGTTCGACTACGCCCTCCCCGCGCGACCCAGCGAGTAGGATCGCTCGGGCTCCCGTGGCGACGATCTCCGAGCTCGATGGTGCGACGCTGCGCCGGCTGTCGGGCCTGCGGCCCGAGCGGGCGAAGGTCCTGAGCATCTACCTCAACCTCGACCCGCACGACTTCGCCACCCCGGCCGCCCGCAGCACCGCGATCACGTCCCTGCTCGACGAGGCCGACCGGCGCGCCCGCGGGGACGGGCTCGAGCACGCCGAGCGCATGGCCCTGCGCGAGGACGTGGAGCGTGCGCGGGAGTTCTTCGCGGGCGACTTCAGCGCCAAGCACGCGGGCGCGCTCGCCGTCTTCGCCTGCGGCCCGGTAGGGCTGTTCGAGGCGCTGCGGCTGCCCCGCCCGGTCCCGTCCGAGGTGGTGGTGGACGACACGCCGTGGGTCGAGCCGCTGGTGCGCTTCAGCCGACCCGACCGGGTGTGCGCCGTGCTGGTCAACCGGCGCGTCGCCCGCTTCCTGCGCGGGTCGCGCGACCGGCTGGAGGAGCTGGCGACCGTCGAGGACGACGTCCACGGCTGGCACGACCAGGGAGGCTGGTCGCAGCCGCGCTACCAGCGCGGGATCGAGAAGGAGATCCAGGACCACCTGGCGCACGCCTCGCGGCGGCTGTTCGCCCTCTTCCGCCGCCGGCCGTTCGACCGCCTCCTGGTGGGCGCCACCACGGAGCTGTGGCCCGCCTTCGAGCGTCAGCTGCACCCGTACGTGGCCGAGCGGGTGATCGCCCGCTTCGACATCGACGTGGAGAACGCCACCCCGGAGCAGGTGCGCGAGGCCGTGGCGCCGCTGATCGACGAGGCCGAGCGCGAGCGCGAGCAGGCGGCGCTCGAGCGGCTGCGGCAGGGGCTGGGCGCCGGGAACCGGGCCACGGCCGGGCTCGAGCCGGTGCTGGAGGCGCTCAACGAGCGGCGCGTCGCGGTGCTCCTATTCGAAGAGGGGGCGCAGCTGCAGGGCGTGGTGTGCCCGCACGACGGCTGGCTGGGCGTGGACGTCGCCGAGTGCCCGCTGGACGGGACGCCGGTGGAACGCCGCGAGAACGTGGTGGAGGACGCCGTCGAGGCGGCGGTGCTCCAGGCCGCCGACCCCATCGCCCTCGAGCCCGGCGAGCTGGCCGAGCACGGGCGCATCGCCGCGGTCCTGCGCTTCTAGCCGGTGCTCGGCGGCGCGATGGAGGGCGACGCGGCGCGGAGCGGTGACTGGGGGCCCGGAGGCTTCACTGCCCGGCCCCGCGTGGGGGCCGGATGGGGGTGGGCGGTCATCGCCCGCTCGCACAGGGGGCACCCGCGCGCCCGCTTGGGACTGGCGCTGTAGACCCGGACCTGGCAGTCCGCGCACTCGAACGTGTAGACCATCTCTCTCTCCTCCGAACCCGCCGTTGCCGGCTCCCGCTGGCGCCGACGGCGGGCCGCGATCGTATACGGGGCGGCCTGATCCGTCCACTCCGTTTTCCGCCGCCGTCGCGCGGGAAGGAGACCAGCGATGCCCGGCGTCCAGACCGCCACCCCCGGGTCCGCGCTCCAGGACCACCCGCCGTTCGAGGGCTACAGCGACGAGCCGCGGCCGCTGGCGGCGCACGGCCTGCTGATCGCCACCTTCGCCACCATGCTGGGCGCCGGGCTCGCCGCCGGCCGCCGCCGGCGGGGGCGGCTGCCCGAGCGCATCGGCGCCGGCGACGTGGTGATGGCGGGAGTGGCCACCCACCAGCTGAGCCGCCTGGTGACCAAGGACAGGGTGACCGGCGTCCTGCGGGCCCCGTTCACGCGCTACGAGGGCAGTGGCGGGCCGGCCGAGATCGAGGAGTCGCCGCGGGGCGGCGGCCTGCGCTTCGCGATCGGCGAGCTCCTGGTCTGCCCCTACTGCATCGGCCAGTGGCTGGCGGGCGCGTTCACCTGCGGGCTGCTGGTGGCGCCCCGCCCCACCCGCGTGATGGCGGCGATGCTGAACATGGTGGCGCTGTCCGACTTCCTCCAGCACGCATACAAGAAAGGGTCCTGACAGCCGCGGCGGTGGGCTGTGGGCAGAAGGTCTACGTGAAGGACGAGCGCGTCGTCCAGATCGAGGGCGACCCCGACAGCCCCGTCTCGCGGGGGCGGCTCTGCCCCAAGGGCGCCGCCTCCGAGCAGCTTGTCAACAGCCCGGCCCGGGAGCTGCGCGTGAAGTACCGGCGCCCGTTCGGCACCGAGTGGGAATCGCTCTCACTGCAGGAGGCGACCGACATGATCGCCGACCGGGTGATCGCCACCCGGGCGGAGACCTGGGAGCCCGAGAACGAGCGGGGCCAGACCCTGCGCCGGACCCGGGGCATCGCCTTCCTGGGCGGCGCCACGCTGGACACCGAGGAGAACTACCTCATCAAGAAGCTGTTCACCGCGCTGGGCGCCATCCAGATCGAGAACCAGGCCCGCATATGACACAGCTCCACGGTCCCCGGTCTGGGGACCTCGTTCGGGCGCGGCGGCGCCACCACGTTCCAGCAGGACCTCCAGAACTCCGACTGCATCGTGATCATGGGGTCCAACACGGCCGAGTGCCATCCGGTCGGCTTCCAGTGGATCATCGAGGCCAAGGAACGCGGCGCCAAGGTCATCCACATCGACCCGCGCTTCACCCGCACCAGCGCCATGGCCGACCTGCACGTGCCGCTGCGCGCCGGGAGCGACATCGCCTTCCTGGGCGGGCTCATCAACTACGTCCTGCAGAACGGCCGCGACTTCCGGGAGTACGTCCAGCGCTACACCAACGCGCGCGTGGTGATCAAGGACGAGTTCCAGGACACCGAGGACCTGGACGGCTTCTTCTCCGGGTTCGACGAGGAGCGGGGGCTGTACGACATCCGCAGCTGGGGCTACGCCGGCACCGAGGAGAAGACAGCGGGGGGCAAGTCCAAGCAGGACGCCGGCGTCTCCGGCGAGCAGGCGCACGGCGCGCACGGGATCGAGCTCGAGCGCGGGGAGCCGCCGGAGGTCGACGAGTCGCTCGAGCACCCCAACTGCGTCTACCAGATCGTCAAGCGCCACTTCTCCCGCTACACGCCGGAGCAGGTGGAGCGCGTCTGCGGCGTGCCGCGCGAGCTGTTCACCGCGGTGGCCCAGGCGCTGTGCGACAACTCCGGGCGCGAGCGCACGGCGGCCTTCTGCTACGCGGTGGGCTGGACACAGCACACGGTGGGCGTCCAGTACATCCGGGCTGCGTCGATCCTGCAGCTGCTGCTGGGCA
>VAXS01000065.1 GCA_005883255.1 Actinomycetota bacterium
CGGGGCGGGGGCCTGCGCGCGGTCGAGCCGGCCGGCGAGGCGATCGACGTCGGCAACTCCGGCACGCTCATGCGCCTGCTGCCGGGCTGGCTGGCCGGGCAGGAGGGCGACGACAGCTCGTGGACCCTGGACGGCGACGAGTCGATCCGCCGCCGGCCGGTGGACCGCATCGCCGAGCCGCTGGGGATGATGGGCGCGCGCGTGGAGGCGCGGGAGGGGCGGTTCCCCCCGTTCACCGTGCACGGCGCGAGGCTGCACGCGCTGGACTACGAGCTGCCGGTGGCCAGCGCCCAGGTCAAGTCGTGCGTCCTGATCGCCGGGCTGCTGGCCCACGGGGAGGTGGCGGTCACCGAGCCCACGCCCAGCCGCGACCACACCGAGCGCCTGCTGGCCCGGGCTGGGGTGGGGATCGAGCGCCGGGGCCCGCGGGTGGCGGTGACCAACGTGGACGAGCTCGAGCTGGACCACGTCACGGTCCCCGGCGACCTGTCCTCGGCCGCGTTCCTCCTGGCCGCCGGCGTGCTGGTGCCGGGATCGCGGCTGCTGCTGCACAACGTGGGGGTGAACTGGACGCGGGCCGGGTTCATCCGGGTTCTCCAGCGCATGGGGGCGGTGGTGCTGGGTGACCTGGAGCCGCCGCCGGCGGGCCCCGACATCCGGACCGAGGAGCCCGTGTCCGACCTCGACCTGCGCGCCGGCCCGCTGGTGGGCACCGTGGTCGAGCCCGGCGAGGTCCCCCTGACCATCGACGAGCTCCCGCTGGTGGCGCTGCTGGGGTGCTTCGCCGAGGGCGAGACGGTGGTGCACGGCGCCGCCGAGCTGCGCCTCAAGGAGTCGGATCGGATCGCCGCGGTGGTGGAGGGGCTGCGCGGGCTGGGCGCGGAGATCGAGGCCACCGAGGACGGCTTCGCGGTCACGGGCACCGGCGGCCTGGAGGGCGGCGCGATCGACTCCGGCGGGGACCACCGCCTGGCGATGCTGGGCGCCGTCGCCGGCCTGGCGTCCCGCCTGGGGGTGACGGTGGAGGGGATGGACGCGGCGGCGGTGTCCTACCCGCTGTTCCTGGAGCACATCGGCACGTTGGCGTAACCCGAAGTCCGCGTCAGCTGCGCCTGCAGTTGCGGCACAGGCCGCTGATCGTCAGCTGGGCGCGGTCGGGTGAGAAGCGGTGGCGGCGCGCGGCGCGGAAGGCGGCGCTGGCGTCGACCCCGGCCTCGACGTCCTCGACCGCTCCGCACGAGCGACAGACCAGGTGGTGGTGGTCGTCCACGCGCGGGTCCCACAGGTCGGCGCCGGGGCGGGGGACGCGCCGGAGCGTGCCCAGCTCCTCGAACAGCTCCAGCGTGGCGTACACCGTGGGGGCGGAGACGTTGGGCAGGCGATCGGCCACGGCCGCCTGGAGCTCCTCGGCGCTGACGTGCCGATCCAGCTCGCGCAGCGCGCGGTTGAGCAGCAGGCGCTGCGGAGTCACCCGCTGCCCGCGGGCGCGCAGGGCGGAGATGAGCTGGTCGTCGATGTGCGTCTTCGTCTGCACTCTCGCCTCGATCTTAGGTGGTCCTTATTCTAACACGGTTGTTATAATCTCCACCTAGGAATGACCGAGTACGCACAGACGCTCCTCGCGCGCTGGCGTCGCTCCGACGATCGCTCGCGGCTCCTGCAGGTGGTGCAGCCGGGACTCGTGGGGCTGATCGACGGCACGATCTCCACGCTGGCGCCGGTGTTCGCGTCGGCGTACATCGCCGGCTCGCGCGCCGCGCTGCTGGTCGGCCTGGCCGCCGCCTTCGGCGCGGCCATCAGCATGGGGCTCTCGGAGGGTCTCTCCGACGACGGCCAGCTCACCGGGCGCGGCAGCTCCCTGGTCCGCGGCCTGATCACCGGGACCGCCACCTTCGTGGGCGGCACGTTCCACACGCTGCCGTTCCTGGCGCGCGACGTGCACACCGCGCTGCTCATCGCCTATGCCGTGGTGGCGGTCGAGCTGGTGGCGATCGCCTGGGTCCGCCGCCGCTTCCTCGCCGTCTCGCTGTCGCGCTCGCTGGCCCAGGTGACGATGGGCGGGATCATGGTGGCAGCGGTCGGCGTCGCGGTCGGCCACGCCTGACCCTCTAGCCTCCGGTCGCCATGATCGTCGCCATCGACGGCCCCGCCGGGGCCGGCAAGTCGACCGTCGCGCGGGCGCTGGCCGCCGCGCTGGGCTTCACCTACCTGGACTCCGGCGCGATGTACCGCAGCGTGGCGCTGGCCGTGCGCGAGCGCGACGGGCGGCCGGCGGAGGTGGCGCGGGCCGCGGACATCGGCGTGGGCGACCGGGTCGTGCTCGACGGACGCGACGTGACCGAGGCCATCCGCGCGCCCGAGGTCTCCGAGGTGGCCTCGCGGGTGGCGGCCGACCCCGGCGTGCGCGAGGCGCTGGTGGCCAAGCAGCGGGCGCTCCTGCAGGACGGCGACTACGTGGCCGAGGGGCGCGACATCGGCACGGTGGTGGCGCCCGACGCCGAGGTCAAGGTCTTCCTCACCGCCAGCCCGAAGGAGCGCGCCCGCCGCCGCGCCGCCGAGCTGGGCGGCGACCCCGGGACCGTCCTGGCCGACCAGACGCTGCGCGACGAGCGCGACCGCTCCCGCGCCCACAGCCCGCTGGAGGCAGCACCCGGTGCGGTCGAGCTCGACACGACGGGCCTGAGCGTGGACCAGGTGGTGGCGCGGATCGTGGAGTTGGTGGAGGCGGCGCGGCGATGAAGGTGGCGGTCGTGGGCTACCCGAACGTGGGGAAGTCGTCCCTGGTCAACCGCCTGGCCGGCTCGCGCGAGGCGGTGGTCCACGAGCGCCCGGGCGTCACCCGCGACCGCAAGGAGCTGCCGGCCGACTGGGGGGGACGCACGTTCACGCTGATCGACACCGGCGGCGTGGACCTGGCGGACCGCGACCGGCTGGCCGAGTCGGTGCGCGACCAGGCCCGGGCGGCGCTGGCCGACGCGGCGGTGGTGGTCCTGGTGGTGGACGCCCGGGCCGGCGTGCGGCCCGGCGACGAGGAGCTGGCCGACCTGCTGCGGCGCGCCGACGTCCCGGTGATCGTGGCCGCCAACAAGTGCGACGCGCCCGGCGACGTGGCCCTGGCCGCCGAGTTCCACCGGCTGGGGCTCGGGGAGCCCGTCGCGGGCTCGGCGCTGCACGGGCTGGGCACCGGCGACCTGCTCGACCGGGTGGTGGCGGCGCTGCCGCCCCCCGGCGCGGAGCCCGAGGAGGACCCCGAGCTCGTGCGCCTGGCGGTGATCGGCCGGCCCAACGTGGGGAAGTCGTCGCTGGTCAACCGCTTCCTGGGGCGCGAGCGGGTCATCGTGGCCCCCGACGCGGGCACCACCCGCGACGCCATCGACGAGCGCCTGGAGGCCGACGGGCGGCCGGTGATCCTGGTGGACACCGCCGGCATCCGCCGCCAGTCCAAGGTGGCGGCGGCGGGGGACAGCGTCGAGTACTACACGACCCTGCGCTCGCGGCGGGCGGCCGAGCGCGCGGATGTCTCACTGGTGGTGTGCGACGCCACCGCCGGCGTCACCAGCCAGGACCTGCGCATCGCCGACCTGGCCATGACCAGCGGGTGCGCGACCCTGCTCGTCCTCAACAAGTGGGACCTGGGGGAGGACGTCGACCTCGACCATGAGCGCGCCCGCGTGGCCGCCAAGCTGCGCCTGCGCCCCCGCGTCCTCACCGCCAGCGCGCTCACGGGTCGCAACCTCCAGCGCGTGCTGGTCGAGGCGCTGGCCCTGGCCGACCGGCGGGCGGGCCGGATCCCGACTCCGGAGCTCAACCGCTTCCTGGCCGACCTGGTCGCCACCCGCCAGCCCCCAGCGCGCCAGGGCCGCCGGCTCAACCTCCTGTACATGGCCCAGACCGGCGAGCGCCCGCCGCGCTTCTCGATACAGGTGAACACCCGCCGCCTGGTCACCCGC
>VAXS01000066.1 GCA_005883255.1 Actinomycetota bacterium
CCTTACAACGGAGCGCATCTATGGCCATGAAAAAACCTCCGCCGGGAGTGGGCAGAGGTTCCAGACGCACCTGCCGACCACATCTCCCAGGCTTGATCGTGGAGCCTGTCAGGAATTGGCACCGTTCCTCCCGCCGAAGCGGGGGATGGTTGCCGGGGCTTCACAGGGCCAGTCCCTCCACCCCTCTGGATGCGCCGCCGAGTATAGACCAGGCGCAGGTAGACTTGCCTCAGAGGCGAACACCGTGACGACCGACGACCCCCCCAGTACCCGTGCCCAGCTTGCCCAAGCCCCGCTTCGGTCGTTCGGCGCGCACGCGCGGCGAGGTCGTCGCCACTCCCGAGCCTGAGACCCCGGCCGTCGAGGTCGTCGAGCACGACGGCCTGCGCTGGATCAACATCGAGCGCCCGCGTCCGGTCGACCGCGCCTGGCTGGAGGAGCACTTCGACTTCCATCCCCTCGACTACGAGGACGTCTTCTCCCGCAACCAGCGCCCGAAGATCGACGAGTACGAGGAGTACCTGTTCATCGTGCTCCACTTCCCGCGCTTCGACAAGCACGTGGGACGCCTGAACGCCGCCGAGCTGGACATGTTCGTCGGGCCCGACTTCCTGATCACGCTGCCCAACGAGCCGGTCGACACGGTCGAGTACCTGTTCGAGCGCTGCCGGGCCAGCGAGGAGATCCGCCAGCAGTACCTGTCGAAGGGCCCGGGCTACCTCCTCTACAAGATCGTGGACGACGCCGTCGACGCCTCCTTTCCCATGCTGCGCAAGATGGGGAACAAGCTGGAGCGGATCGAGCAGGACATCTTCGAGGGCCGCTCGGCCGAGGTCGTGCGCGACATCTCCAACGTCAAGCAGGAGATCATCAACTTCCGCAAGATCATCCGCCCGCAGCGCGCGGTGTTCGGCGACCTGGAGCGCACCAAGCAGCGCTACCTGGCTCCCGACCTCGACATCTACTTCGACGACATCGTCGACGCCTCCGAGCGCGTCTGGCAGATGCTCGAGGGTTACAAGGAGACCGTGGAGGCGCTGGAGCAGACCAACGAGTCGGTCCTCTCCCACCGCCTCAACGACGTGCTCCGCGTCCTCACCGCGTTCAGCGTGGCGCTGCTCCCGCTGACGCTGATCGCCTCGATCTGGGGCATGAACACCCACGTGCCGGGCGAGCAGAGCTCCGCCGCGTTCTGGACCATCATCGGGGTGATGGTCGTCCTGCTCGCCGGCCTGCTCACGTTCTTCCGCAAGCGCGGCTGGCTGTAGCGACGGGTAACACGGGCCGCGCGCCGGTGTTGTAGCGCGGGGTGCCGGCGACCGCGGACATCCTCGAACGCCTGGCCAGCGAGCAGGAGTCGCCGGCCCGCGCTCCCAGCCGGCGCATGCTGGTGATCGTCAACCCGTACGCGACGACGGTCTCCGACCGGCTGCGCAACCTGGTCGTCTACGCGCTCGAGGGGCGCTACGAGGTCGAGGCCGTGGACACCGAGGGTCGCGGCCACGCCACCGAGCTGTGCCGGGAGGCGGCGCTGGAGGGCTACGACGTGGTGGTGGCCTTCGGCGGCGACGGCACCGTCAACGAGGCCGCCAACGGCCTGATGGGCTCCGACACGCCGCTGACCTGTCTCCCCGGCGGGGCGACCAACGTGTACTGCCGCCTGATCGGCATCCCGCCGGAGATCGTGGACGCCACCGAGCACCTGCTGCGGATCGCCGACGACTGGCGCCCGCGCCGCGTGGACCTGGGGACGGTGGACGGGCGCTACTTCACGTTCTCGGCCGGCCTGGGGCTGGACGCCAGCGTGGTGGCCCGCGTGGAGCGGCGGCCGCGGCTCAAGGCGCGCCTGGGCGAGTACTACTTCACCGCCGCCGCCTTCGTGACGTTCGCGCGGGAGTACACGGTCCACCCGCCCCGGCTGGTGGTCGAGGTCGAGGGCCGCGAGCTGCCGGGCGTGACCGCGATCGTCCAGAACGCCGCGCCCTACACCTTCTTCAACCGGCGGCGGATCGACCTGGCCGACGGCGCCTCGCTGGACAGCGGCACCCTGGCCGGGCTGGTGCTGCGCCGGGCCAACCCGCTGGACGTCCCGGGCATCATCTGGCGCGCCTTCTCCCGGCGGGCGGCCATGGGGGCCCACGGGCAGGTCGAGGTGTTCCGCAACATGCGCGAGCTGAGCGTCCGCTCGGCCGACGAGCGCCCCCTCCCGCTCGAGCTGGACGGCGACTACATCGGCGAGATCGCCGACGCCCGCTTCGGCGTCGCGCCCCGGGCCCTGACGGTCGTCTCCTGACGCTCAGAGCAGCGGCGAGCGCGCGGCCACGCTGCCGGCGGCCAGGGCGGCCGCACCCACCAGGTCGGCCGCCAGGTCCACGGCGGCCACCGCCGGGGCCCGGCCCGGCCCGGCCCGCTCCGCGTGGGCCACCAGCTGGCGTGCGTAGGGAACCGCCGCCGCCAGCGCCGCCGGCCGCCGCCGGGCGGCCGCCACCGCCGCCCCGGCCAGCGCCAGGTCGAAGGCCGCCGTGCGCCGGGAGAGGAACGCCCGGCGGTGGAAGAACGTCTCGCGCAGCTCGGGCACCCGGGCGGCGATCGCCGGGAAGTGGCGCAGGCGTGCGCGCTCGGCCACGTACGCGCCGGGCCCTCGCGGCAGCACGGCGTGGTGCACGAGCGCGTCGGGACAGAACGCCGTCCGTCCCCCGCTTCGGCGCACGCGCCAGCCGAACAGGATGTCCTCGCCCAGCTCGATGCCCCGCCGCGGGCGCAGCCAGCTCTCGAGGCCGCCCACCCGCTCGAACGCCGCGCCGGTGACCAGGAGGTTCGCGGTCTCGTACAGGCCGCGCTCGGCGTCCACCCACAGCGTGCGATCGAAGGGCCCGGGGGCCGCTCCGTCGGGCGGGCGGACCGCGCCCTGGACCAGGTCGGCGTCCGCCAGCGCCCGCAGGCCGGCGGCCAGCCAGCCGCGGGCCGGGACACAGTCCGCGTCCAGGAAGGCCAGGGCCGGGGCGCCCGCGGCCGCGGCGCCCAGGTTGCGGGCCGCGGCCGGGCCGTCCCCCCGTCCGGTCAGGACCCGGTCGACGACGGGCGCGGCGCGGGCCCGCTCGGCGGTCGCGTCGCACGAGGCGTCGTCGACCACCATCGCCTCGAACCCGCCCGCGGCCTCCTGCCCGGCCAGGCCGGCGAGGGTGGCGTCAAGCGTGGCCTCCGCGTCGCGGGCGGGGACGATGACGGTGATCGCGGGCAGGCCGCCAGCCTACGTAGACGGCCGCGCGGCGGGGGCGCGCGCCTCGTAGGCCACGAACCACTGGCGGATCGGTCGCCCCGCGGGCAGCCGGAAGATCGCCCGGCGCCGGGGCTCGACGAACCCGGCCAGGTGCAGCCAGGCGTTCAGGCAGGCGAAGTTGCCCACCCACCAGTCGAAGTCCGTGTGCCGCGCCCGCAGGACCGCCGCCGGGCGGCGCGGGCGCAGCGCCGTCAGCCAGAGGTCGAACGGCTCCACCACCAGCAGGCGCCCGCCCGGCTCGAGCACCTCGCGGACCCGCTCCAGGCCGCGCACGGGGTCGCGCAGGTGCAGGAGCAGCGCGCCGACCACCGCGTAGCCGACCGGCCCCCCCAGCCGCTCGACGTCGAGGTCGTAGATCGCGCTCCCCACCCGGCGCACCCGCGACCCCAGCAGCTCGTGTGCCAGCTTGAAGCGCTCGCCCGGGTGATGGCCGCGGAGCTCGTCGGCCAGCCGGGCGAACGTCGGCGGCGGCCATTCGGTGTCCAGGTAGGAGTCGAGGTCGGCCGCCACCACCTCGGCGGCGCGGCGGCGCTCCAGCTCGAAGGCCCAGAAGCCGTCGAACGTGCCCACGTCCAGCGCCCGGACCCCCGAGAGGTCGTCGGGCAGGACCCGCGGCGCGATCGACCGCAGGTCGACCAGCCCCGGGGTCCGCACCCCCGGGGCGATCTCGATCGTGTGGTACCACTCGCGGCCCAGCGCGCTGGCGATGAGCGCCTCGCGCTCCCCGGGCGGCTCGGCGGCCACGCCCGGACTAGCCGGTCGGCGTCACGCGGTAGGCGTCGAACACCGCGTCGATGCCGCGCAGGCGGCTGACCGCGTGGTCGAGCGCGCGGGTGTCCCCCACCTCGACCACGAACCGGTTGCGCACCATCTGGTCGGAGACCAGGCAGCGCGCCTCGAGGATGTTCACGCCGGCCTCGGCGAACGTGCGCGAGAGATCCTCCAGGAGGCGGTGGCGGTCCCAGGCGTCGACGTGGATCTCCACCTTGAACGAGGTCTTGCCCTCCCCGTCCCAGCTCACCGGGGTGAAGCGCTCGGGGTCCTTGCGCAGCGCGCGGGCGTTGGTGCAGTCGCGGCGGTGGATCGTGATCCCCCGGCCCAGCGAGATGTACCCCACGATCGGGTCGCCCGGCACCGGCCGGCAGCACTTGGCCAGGCGAAGCATGACGTCGTCGATGCCCTCGACCCGGATCCCGTACGAGCTCGACGAGGCCTCGGGGCGCCGGCGCCGGTGGCGCTGGGGCGAGACGATGTCGGCGGCGGTGGGCTCGCCCTCGGCCGACTCGCCCTGCTTGAGGCGCTGCAGCACCTTCTGCACGACGGTCTTGGGCGAGATCTTGGCGGCGCCCAGGGCGATGTAGAAGTCGTCGGCCTTGCGGAACCCCATCTCCCGGACCACGTCGGCCAGCAGCGGGGAGGCCACGACCTTCTGCGGCGGCATGCCCTGCTTGCGCAGGTGGTCCTGCAGGAGCTCGCGGCCGGCGTGCTCGGTGTCCTTGCGCGACTCCGCCTTGAACCACTGCTTGATCTTGTTGCGCGCGCGGGTGGTCTTGACCAGCGCCAGCCAGTCGCGCGAGGGACCCCGCTCGCGCTTGGAGGTCATCACCTCGACGATGTCGCCCGACTGCAGCTTGTAGGAGAGCGGGACCATCTTTCCGTTGACCTTGGCGCCCACGCAGCGGTGGCCGACGTCGGTGTGGATCTCGTAGGCGAAGTCCAGCGGCGTGGCCCCGGCCGCCAGCGACTTGACCTCGCCCTTGGGCGTGAACACGAAGACCTCGTCCTCGAACAGGTCGACCTTCATCCGCTCCACGAACTCCCCGGAGTCCTCCAGCTCCTGCTGCCACTCCAGCAGGCGGCGCAGCCAGCGCAGCTTCTCCTCGCCGCGGGCGCGCGGACCCTGCTGGTCGTCGCCGTCCTCCTTGTAGATCCAGTGGGCGGCGACGCCGTACTCGGCCATGTCGTGCATCTCCCGCGTGCGGATCTGGATCTCCAGCGGGCGCCCCTCGGGCCCGATCACGGTGGTGTGCAGCGACTGGTAGAGGTTGAACTTGGGCATCGCCACGAAGTCCTTGAAGCGGCCCGGGAGCGGCTTCCACAGCGAGTGGATGACGCCCACCGCCCCGTAGCAGTCCTTGACCGAGTCGACGATGACCCGCATGGCGGTGAGGTCGTAGATCTCGTTGAACTCCCGCCCCTTCTTGGTCATCTTCGAGTAGATCGAGTAGAAGTGCTTGGCCCGGCCGGAGATCTCGGCCTGGATGCCCAGCGCCTGCAGCTCCTTGGCCAGGTACTCGCCGGCCTTGCCCACGTAGCGCTCGCGCTCGTCGCGCTGCTGGGCCACCAGCGTCTTGATCTCCTGGTACTTGCGCGGGT
>VAXS01000278.1 GCA_005883255.1 Actinomycetota bacterium
ATCCCGACCTGCGAATCGCCGGCACCCACCACGGCTACTTCGATCCCGAGTCGCCGCACGCCGACCGCGTGGTGGAGGACATCAACGCGTCCGGGGCCAACCTCCTGCTGGTGGGGATGGGAACGCCCAAGCAGGAGCTGTGGGTGCAGCGCCGGGCCGAGCAGCTGGACGTGGACGTCCTGTGGACCGTCGGCGCGCTGCTCGACTACATGGCCGGGCGGGTCCCGCGGGCGCCGCGCTGGCTGGCCGACCACGGGCTGGAGTGGATCTTCCGCCTGGCGATGGAGCCGCAGCGTATGTGGCGGCGCTACCTGCTGGGGAACCCGATCTTCCTCAGCCGCGTGATGCACGAACGTCAGCGCGCCCGGGCGCGCTGACGTGGCCGCGTCGGTCGACCGCGCCACGCTGCGGGCGCCCAGGGCCGCTGGCGCCGCGCCCCGCCGCCGCGGCATCGCGCGCGTCTGGCTGGGCGTGGCGGCCGCGCTGGCGGTGCCGATCGGGGTGGCCGCCTGGGAGCGCGTGGACTTCGGGTTGTGGGCCACCCCGGCGATGCCGGACGTGCTGCGCGCCTCCGCGGTGGCGCTGGCCCTGTTCGCGCTGTGCGGCTACGTCCCCGCCCGGACCCTCGTCCCGCGGGAGCTGGCGGCGCACGCCACGCTGCTCGCGCTTCCGCTGGGCGCGATCGCCTCCGCGCTCGAGCTGGCGGTGCTCGGACTGCTGCACGTGCCGTTCGGCGTCTCGCTCCCGCTGGTGCTGGGAGGCAACGCGGTGTCGGCTGTCGCCCTTCGGGTGCGCCGGAGGCCGCTGGCGCGCCCGGCCGAGCCCGCCCGGACGCGGCTGCTGTGGCCGGTGTGCCTGGGCCTGGCGATCGGCGTGGTGGTGCTGACGCCCAGCCTGCGGGCGGGCTTCGCCACGGTCCCGGGCCAGAACGGCGACGCGGTGCTGGCGGTGGGCAGCGCCGAGCTGGTCAAGCACGCGCCGCCCACCGCGATCCGTCCCGACCAGCCCATCGACCGCATCCCGCTGGCCTGGCGCTCGAAGTACCCGATCTTCTATCCGCTGGCGGCCACGTCGGAGCTCTCCGGCCTGAGCGTCATCGCCAGCTTCGGCGCGGTGTGCGCCGCGCTGCTGGCGCTGGCGGCGTTCGGCTTCCTGCTGCTGGCGCGCCACCCGCTGCGCGCCCCTCCGGCCGTGGCGCTGGCGGCGATGGCGCTGGTGGGCCTCCAGCGGGTCCCGGTGAGCTTTGGCCTGGCGCCCTTCTACAACCAGCTGTGGGCGCTGCTCGCCCTGCCGCTGACCCTGGTGGCGGCCTGGGCGTTCCTGCGCGCGCCCGGCGGGCGCACCGCCGGCCTGCTCGCGCTGGCGGCGGTCGCCGCGGCCTTCGCCTACCCGCTGATGCTGGCCTTCCCGGCGGCCTACCTGGCAGTGGGGGGATGGCGGGCGCTGCGCAGCGCGCGCGCCGCCGGGCGCCGGGCGGACTGGCGGGCGGCGCTGCGCGGACCCCGGCGGCTGGCCTGGGCGGCGGGGGCGGTGGGCGCGCTGGCCGTGTGCGCGGTGCTGATCCGCGGCGTGGGCGAGAAGACGATCTCCGCCGCGGCCGCGCTCTCCCCCTGGGGCGACCTCTCGGGCTGGAGCGGCAGCGCGCTGCCCTACCTGCCGTTCCCCCGCTTCCTGGGGCTGCCGGACGGCGGCGGGTGGGCCTGGCTGGCGGTGGCGGCGATCGCCCTGGCCGCCGCCTGGGGACTGGCCCGCGCGCCCCGGGCGACCGCGGTGCCGCTGGGAGCCACCGTCCTGGGCGCGCTGGCGTTCGCCCTCTACTTCCGCCTGCGCGCGCAGGCCCAGCTCTTCTACTTCAAGGACCTGGGCTTCGCCGGGCCGCTGGTGGTGACGCTGGCCGTGGTGGGCGCGGGCGACCTGATCGGACGCGCCCGCGCACGAGCGCCCGCGCCCGGCCGGAGCCGATGGGTGGCCGGGCTGGCCGCGGCGGGGCTGGCGGCGGTCGCGGTCACGTCGTTCGTGGCCACGCGCCGCGACGTGGCGGGGACCTTCGAGCAGGCCTCGACTTCCCCTACGCCGTCCCCGGCCGCAAGGCCGACTACGTCGTCACCTACGCCACCCAGCCTCGGCCGGCCGACGCGACCGGCGGCGCCCTGTTCGCCAACTCGCAGTTCCGGCTCTACCGGATGAGCGCCGGCGTGCCCGGCCCCGACGTGTGCTCGCGCCGGATGGTGGACTCGGTGAGCAAGGTCGGCCTCACCTAGTCCAGGAGCGGGGCCACGGCCGCCCGCACGGTCTCGGCGGTCCGCTGCGGCTCGAAGTCGCGCAGGCGCCGCTGGCCGCGGCGGCGCAGCTCCTCCCGCAGCGGCTCGTCGCGCACGCACAGGTCGATCGCCTCCGCCACCGTCGCCAGATCGCGATCGTCGAGGAGCACGGCCGCGTCGCCGACGACCTCCGGCACCGCCCCGGCGCGCGCGGCCACCACCGGCAGCCCGAAGTGCAGCGCCTCGAGGACGGGGAGGCAGAACCCCTCGTGCTCGGACAGGCAGACGAACGCCGCGGCCCCGGCGTACAGCGCGTTCAGCCGGGGCTGGGAGAGGGGTCCGGTGAGCGTCACGTCGCGGACCTCGGCCGCGGCGGCCAGGCGCCGCAGGTAGTCGCCGTAGGTCCCCGACCCCGCGCTGCCCGCCAGCACCAGCCGGGCGGCGGGCGCGCGGTGGCGCTGGTAGAGCGCGAAGGCCTTGAGCACGCGGTCCTGGCGCTTGTTGTGCGACAGCCGCCCCACGAACAGGATCGTGGGCCCGCGGTCGCCGACCGCGGCGCCGTCGCCCGCCGGCGCCCGCGCGGCCAGCCGGTCGCGGTCGATGAGGTACAAGGCGGGCGCAACGTCGACGTCCGCGAAGCCGGCGGCCCGCAGGTCGGCCGCGCTGAACTCCGTGGGCGCCAGCGCGGCGTCCACCCGGCCGGCGAAGGCCGCCAGCCGCTCGCGACCCAGCGCGCAGGCCAGGGCCACGTGCGGCTCGTGCTCCCACAGGTACTCCGGCGGCGTGATGTTGTGGTAGACGAGCAGCTTGCGCGCCGGCAGCTCGAGCGCCTCCTCCAGCGCGGGCGCGTGCGCCGAGTAGTGGAGGATCAGCACGTCGCCGGCGCCCACCCGCCGGGCCATCCCGCGCGCGTCGTGCACGGCGCCCCCGATCGCGGGGTCGCGCGCCGCCGCCCACAGGTCGCCCGCCCATCCCCACCCGGCCAGCAGGTCGCGCCAGGCCCGGGCCTGGGTGGTGATCGCGTCGTAGGGACCCGCCCCGCTCAGGAGCTGGTGGACGCGCGGCGACCGCCGCCGCCTCACCGCCCGTCGAGCTCCCGCAGGCGGCGCTCGAGCTTGTCCACGCGCTCCCGCAGCGCGCCCACGTGGGCCAGGAGATGGAGGTTGAAGCGCGTAGCCTGGGCCAGCTCCTCGTTGTGGTACTGGACGAGCATCCTGGCCAGGAAGCGC
>VAXS01000067.1 GCA_005883255.1 Actinomycetota bacterium
AGTTCCCCGTCGCCGGCCAGGTAGACCGCCCCGATCTCGAACAGCCGCAGGTCGTCCACGTCGCGCGCGGCGTTGTGGCGGGCGGCGTCCAGCAGCGAGCCCAGCAGCAAGGGGCGCATCTCCGACTGGTCCTCGGACAGCGGGTTGCGCATCCGCACCGTCCGCCGGCGCGGATCGTCCGGCCCCAGGCGCAGCCGGTCCCCGACGTCGGGCGCCTGGAAGCTCCACCCGGCTACCTGGAGCACCCCGGCGCCGGCCAGGAGGTCCTCGATCCGCCGCCCCGCGCGCTGAACGGGCTCAAGGCGGCCGCCCGCGTCCGGGCGCGACGGCAGCGTGGCGGGCAGCCGGTCGAAGCCGTCGATGCGCGCCACCTCCTCGACCAGGTCGACCTCGCGGTACACGTCGACCCGGCGCCAGTGCGGCACGGCGGCCTCCAGCGCGCCCTGGGTCTCGTCCACCCCGAACCCGAGCGAGTCCAGGATCTCCGCCGACCGCGCGCGCGGAATCTCCGCTCCCAGCAGCTCGGACACCCGGCGCTCGCGCAGCGGGATCCGGGCGGGCGGCGGGCCCGCCCCGCCCACGTCCACGGTGCCGGGCGCCAGCCGGGCCCCGCAGAGCTCGACCATCAGCCGGGCGGCCACCGCCTGGGCCTCCAGCGTGGACTCGGGCTGCAACTGCTTCTCGAACCGGGCGGAGGCCTCGCTGCGCAGCCCCATGCGCACAGAGGTGCGCTTGATGTTGGGCCCGTTCCAGGTCGCGGCCTCCATCAGCACCCGGGTGGTCGCCGGCGAGACCTCGGAGCGCGCCCCGCCCATGATCCCGGCGATCGACGTGGGGCCGTCGCCGTCGTCGATCACCACCGACCCGGGGTGGAGCGTGCGGACCTCGCCGTCCAGCGTCTCCACCTGGTCGCCCGCGCGGGCGGCGCGGACCAGCAGCCGGCCCTCGACCACCCGGTCGAAGTCGAACGCGTGCAGCGGCTGCGCCGTGAGCAGCATCACGTAGTTGGTGATGTCGACCACGTTGTTGATCGGGCGCTGGCCGGCCGCCATCAACCGCGCCTTCAGCCAGGGCGGCGAGGGCCCGATCGACACGTCCTCGAACAGCCGCGCGGTGAAGCGCGGGCACAGCTCCGGGTCCTCCACCACCACCTGCACGCCCTCGACCGGCCCTTCGCTCCCCGGGTCGTCGGCCCAGGGCGGCGGCTGAAGCGGCGCGCCCGTGGCGGCGTGCACCTCCCGGCCCACGCCGTACACGCCCAGGCAGTCCGGCCGGTTGGGGGTGATCTCCAGCTCCAGCACGTCGGTGGCGATCGCCAGCACCTCCACCAGCGGCGTGCCGGGCGCCACGCCGTCGGCCTCGCCGTCGAGGACGACGATCCCGCTGTGGTCGGTCCCGATGCCCAGCTCGTCCTCGGCCAGGATCATCCCCTCGGACTCCACTCCGCGCAGGGTGGCCCGGCCCAGCTCGCTCCCGTCGGGCATGACCGCGCCCGGCCGCGCCACCGCCACCGTCTGGCCGGCGGCCACGTTGGGCGCGCCACACACGATCTGGGCCAACTCGCCGCCGCCCACGTCCACCCGGCAGACCGAGAGGCGGTCGGCGTCGGGGTGCCCGGCGGCCTCGACCACCCGCCCCACCACGAACGCGTCGGGGGAGCCCACGCCGTGGCGCAGGATCGCCTCCACCTTCGTCCCGGTGAGGTCCAGGCGGTCGGCCAGCGCCGACGTGTCCAGCGCCGGCCGGCAGTACTCGTGCAGCCACTCGAGGGGGAGCCTCATCCGAACTGCTCCAGGAAGCGCACGTCGTTGTCGTAGAAGAGCCGCAGGTCGCTGACCTCGTGCTTGAGCATCGCCACGCGCTCGATCCCCAGGCCGAAGGCGAACCCCTGCACGCGGTCGGGGTCGTAGCCGTGCTCGCGCACGTGCTCGAAGACGTTGGGGTCGACCATGCCCGCGCCCAGGATCTCCAGCCAGGTCGAGCCCTTGCAGATCCGGCAGCGCGAGCCGTCGGGCATGAAGCCGTCGCGGCAGCGGAAGCAGGAGACGTCCACCTCGACGCTGGGCTCGGTGAACGGGAAGTTGTGCGGGCGCAGCCGCACCTGGCGCTCGTCTCCGAACACCGCCCGGGCGAACGCCAGCAGCGTGCCCTGGAGGTCGGCCATCGTCACGTCCTCGTCCACCGCCAGCCCCTCCACCTGGTGGAACTGGGGCGTGTGCGTGGCGTCCGAGTCGGGCCGGAACACCCGCCCGGGGACGATGATGTACAGGGGCGGCGGGTGCGCCTCCATCGCCCGCACCTGCACCGGCGAGGTGTGGGTGCGCAGCACCACGTCGTCGGAGACGTAGAACGTGTCGGTCTCCTCCCGCGCCGGGTGGTCGGGCGGGTGGTTGAGCGCGTCGAAGTTGTAGTAGACGGACTCGATCTCCGGGCCCTCGGCCACGTCGAAGCCCAGGCCCAGGAACACGTCCTCGATCTCGCGCCGGGTGGCGGTGAGGAGGTGCAGCCGGCCCACCGGCGGGGCCGGGTCGCCGGGGAGCGTGACGTCGACGCGATCGGCGCTCAGCCGGGCGTCCAGCTCGGTGGCGTCCAGCTCCGCCGCCCGCCGCTCGATCAGCCCCTCGAGCGCCTGGCGGGCCTGGTTGGCCGCCTGTCCCACCGGCCCGCGCTCCTCGGGCGGCAGGTCGCGCACACCCCGCAGGAGGTTCGGCAGCTCGGCGCGGCGCCCCAGGTGACGCACCCGCAGCTCCTCCAGCTCGGCGCTCGAGCCGGCGGCGGCGATCGCCGCCTCGGCCTCCCTGCGCAGCGTGGCGATCCGCTCCAGCATCAGCGGGCCATCCTATGCGGGGACAACTCGTACAGCGCGACGGTGGCGGCCATCGCCGCGTTGAGGGAGTCGGCGCCGGCGATCGGGATGTGGGCGACCAGGTCGCAGTCGTCCACGATCCGCCCGGGCAGGCCCGAGCGCTCGCCGCCCACCACGATCGTGGCCTCGCCGCCGGCCGGTCCCCGCAGCGGCTCGCCGCCCCGGGCCACCAGAGCGATCCGCTCCCCGGGCAGCTCCTCGACGCCGATCGCCCGGGCCACCGGCACGGCGAACAGCGCGCCCATGCTGGCGCGCACCGCCTTGGGCCCGTAGGGGTCCGCGCACCCGGGCCCCAGCGCCACCGACCACGCTCCGAAGGCCAGCGCGGCCCGCAGCACCGTGCCCACGTTGCCGGGGTCGCGCATCCCGTGCAGGTAGACGCAGAGCGGTCCCGCGGGCGCCGCCCAGCGCTGCTCGTAGACCGCCAGCGCCCGCGTCCCGGAGCCCAGCGTGGACACCGCCGCCAGCGCCTCCGCCTCCACCTCCACGCCCGGGAGGCCGCTGCCGGCCGCGCAGTAGCGCTCCAGCGCCGGCCAGCCGTCCGCGTCGGCGGCGGCCAGCAGGTCCTCGCCCTCGGCCACGAACCGGCCCGCGCGATCGCGGCCGCGCCGGCGGTGCAGCCTGCGTAATTCCTTGAGACGTTCGTTGTGGGGGCTTCGGATCATGGAACGAAAAAGGGCGCCGATCCCTGAGGAGCGACGCCCGTCGAGTGGTGGTGTCGGTCTGCGGTCAGCCGGCCGACGCCTCGCGGGCGCGCTCGGCGAATCGGCGGAAGGCGTCGGCGTCGCGGACGGCGATGTCCGCGAGCACCTTGCGGTCGAGCTCGACGCCGGCCTTGCGCAGCCCGCTCATGAACTGGGAGTAGCTCATGTCGTTCTGCCGCGCGGCGGCGTTGATGCGGGTGATCCACAGCCGGCGGAAGTCGCGCTTGCGGTTGCGCCGGTCGCGGTAGGCGTAGGAGTCGGCCTTGAGCAGGGCCTCCTTGGCCCGCTTGTACGAGGAGTGGGCCTCGCCGCGAAAGCCGCGGGCCCGCGCCAGCGTGGCGCGCCGCTTCTTCCGAGCGTGCACGGAGCGCTTGACGCGCGTCATCTGGCCTTCGTCCCCAGCAGCCGCGTGACCCGCCGGCGGTCCTGGCGCGAGATCCTCACGTCGCGCGCGAACCGGCGCTTCCGCTTGGGCGGCTTCTTCTCCAGGATGTGCGTGGAGAAGGCGTGACGGCCCACCAGCTTGCCCGTGCCGGTCTTGCGAAAGCGCTTCTTTGCGCCGGAATGGGTCTTCATCTTGGGCATTCGGACGAGCAAGTAAAGCAGAAGGCTGCGCAAAAGCTGTGCGCTGGTCGAGATTCCTGCTGCAAACGTCGAACGTTGCCCCGTGTACCTCATGCCCTCCGACGCTTCCGTGACTCCGTTGCCGGAGATCAAGGCCCTGGAGGCCGAGATCGCCCAGCTCCGCGAGCGCATCTTCGACCTGGGAGATCGCGCTCGCCTGAACGTCCCGCATGACATGACGGGCGTCCACGTCGCGCTCCTCGGCGCCTCCAACCACCTCGGCGACGCCGAGGCGGCGCTGCGCGACGTCGGGCGTCTCTGAGCCGCGCCTAGGACGCCTCGGCGGCCGGCTGCTTCACCGGCGCCAGCATCATCGTCATGTTGCGCCCGTCCTGCAGCGGCTGCTGCTCGACCACCGCCAGCTCGCGCAGCTCGTCGGCCAGCCGGGTGAGGATCATCTCGCCCCGCTCGGGGTGCGCCATCTCCCGCCCGCGGAACATGATCGTCACCTTGACCTTGTCCTGGTGGCGCAGGAAGCGCTCGACGTGGCCCTTCTTGGTGTCGTAGTCGTGCTGGGCGATCTTGGGCCGGAACTTGATCTCCCGGACGGTGATCTGCTGCTGGTGCTTGCGCGCGGCCTTCTGCTTCTGCTCCTGCTCGTACTTGTACTTCGAGTAGTCGAGCACGCGCGCGACCGGCGGGCGCGCCTCCGGCGCCACCTCCACCAGGTCGAGGTCGCGCTGGCGCGCGTAGTCGAGGGCCTCATCGGTCTTGACCACGCCCACCTGGTTCCCGTCCTCGCCGATCAGCCGCACCTCGGGCACGCGGATGCGCTCGTTGATCCGGGTGAGGTCCCGCTCGGGCGGGCGCCGGTCGAATCTCCGGGGGACCGGCACTAGGTAGCGAAGGCGTGCCTCAAGCCCGGGCCGGCGGTGTGAGCTGCTGCTGCTGGATCAACGGGGGCGAGTATAGCGGCGGTCCTGGGCTACGCCCGACGCTCGGCGGTTGCGCAGCTCCGCGTCGCGGATCTTGCGGCGGGTGGACTCGGCGCGCTCGTCGACCTCCACCCGCGCCCCGGCCGCGCGCAGCGTCTCCGCGACCTCCCGGGCGTACTCGAGGTGGCGGTCGGCGATCGGCACCACCACCGCCTGCACCGGCGCCAGCCACACCGGGAACTCGCCGGCGTAGTGCTCGGTGAGGATCCCGATGAAGCGCTCGAAGGAGCCCAGCAGCGCCCGGTGGATCATCACCGGCCGGTGGGGCTCGTCGTCCGGGCCCGTGTACTCCAGCCCGAAGCGCTCGGGCATCTGGTAGTCGAGCTGCACCGTGCCCAGCTGCCAGGAGCGGCCGATGGAGTCGCGCATGTGCAGGTCGATCTTGGGGCCGTAGAAGGTGCCCTCGCCCTCGCCGACGTCGAACTGCAGGCCGCGCCGTTCCATGGCCTGGCGCAGGGCGCCCTCCGCGTGGTCCCACATCTCGTCGCTGCCCAGCCGGTTGTCCGGCCGCGTCGAGAGCTCCAGGGCGGGCTCGAAGCCGAATAGGTCGTAGATCCCGAAGCCCATCTCCAGGCAGCCCACGACCTCGTCCTCGATCTGCTCCTCGGTGCAGAAGATGTGGGCGTCGTCCTGGGTGAAGGCACGCACGCGCAGCAGCCCGTGGAGGACGCCGCTGGGCTCGTGGCGATGCACCAGCCCGGCCTCCGAGTAGCGGATCGGCAGGTCGCGGTAGGAGCGGCGCTCGGCGGCGTAGATCTGGGTGTGTCCCGGGCAGTTCATGGGCTTGAGCCCGACCAGCCGGTCGTCCACCTCGGTGAAGTACATGTGGTCCTTGTACTTGTCCCAGTGGCCTGACTGGCGCCAGAGCTCGACGCCGGTGAGCACCGGAGTCCTCACCTCCTGGTAGCCGCGCTTGGCGTTCTCCTCGCGCACCAGGCGAGTGAGCTCGTTGAACAGCACCATCCCGTGCGGCAGCCAGAAGGGGGCGCCCGGGGCGTAGTCGCTGAGCAGGAACAGTCCGAGCTCGCGACCCAGGCGGCGGTGGTCGCGGGCGCGGGCCTCCTCCAGCGCCCGCATGTGGGCCTCGAGCTCCTCCTGCGAGAAGAACGCGGTGCCGTAGATGCGCGTGAGCATCTGGCGGGAGGCGTCGCCCCGCCAGTACGCGCCGGCGACCGACTGCAGGCGGAACGCCCCCACGTCCTTCGTGGACGGCCCGTGCGGGCCCCGGCACAGGTCGGTGAACGGCCCGTTCGTGTACAGGGAGACCGTCTCCACGCCCTGGTCGCGGACCAGGTCCTCGATCAGCTCGACCTTGTAGTCCTGGCCTTCGCGCACGAAGCGCTCGAGCGCCTCCCCCGCCGTCACGTCCTCGCGCACGAACGGCTCGGCGGCCCGCACGTGCTCGCGCATGCGCTCCTCGATGCGGGGCAGGTCGTCCTCGGAGACCGTCACCCCGGCCGGGAACTCGAAGTCGTAGTAGAAGCCGCCCTCGATCGGGGGGCCGATGGAGATCTTCGTGCCGGGATAGAGCTCGAGCACCGCTGTGGCCAGGACATGCGCGGCGTCGTGGCGGATCAGCCACAGCGCGTCGGGGTCGGGCTGGCCGTCGCGCGGCGGCGTGACGATCTCGACGCGCTCGCCCTCGGCCAGCGGAGCGCTCAGGTCGCGGACCTGGCCGTCCACGCGCACCGCCAGCGCCGCCCGGGCCAGGCCGGGACCGATCGCCGCCGCCGCGTCGGCGCCGGTGGCGCCGTCTTGCAGCTCGAGCGAGGTCCCGTCGGGCAGGGTCACGCGCATGGTCGGCGGATGCTATCCCGGCCCCGCGGTGTGATTCGCCTCACAGGACGTTTGATCCACCGACTTACGGTTAAAGGGCACGGAGCGGTCACCGGGCCCCAGTGCCCGAACGGCTCCGAGGCAGGGGCCGGCCCAAGCGCCGGCGTCGTGGAAGGCCTCGCCGCCGTGCCGCGCCCGTGGTCAAGCGACCGGCCCGCTTGCGCGTCCGCGCCCGCACGCGCGCCGCCGGCCGACACGAAGGGACGTGATCGACGCCGTGACACCTCGCCGCGTGCTCGTCGCCATACTCGGTGTGGCCGTCGCCGCCGGACCCGTGGGACTGGCGCTGGCTTCCGGCCCGCCGGGCTCTCCCGCCTCCACCCTGTCCCTGCTGCGAGCGCCGCTCGACGGCCGGGTCTCGGCGCCCGCGACGCTGCGCGACGCCGCCCGCTCCCGGCTCGAGGATCGATATCTGCGACTGGCGCGCGCCTACGACCGCCTGACCGGACGCCACACCGCCGGCACGCGGGCCGTCCGGGCCCGGCGGCTGTCGCGGCCGGCGCTGCGCGCCGCCGAGCGGGCGCTGGGCGCCGAGGTGCGCCAGCTCGACGTGCCCGTCCCGGCTGTGCTG
>VAXS01000273.1 GCA_005883255.1 Actinomycetota bacterium
AAGCACAGGATCGGCAGTTTCCACCTGCTGCATGAATAAGGTCGCCCACTATTGCTCGCCCAGTGACCCTGCGATCAGGTCGTGACGCGGGGCGGGCATCTGCGACCGCGGTCCCTTGACGGACTTCCAGATCGCCTGGTTGAGCGGGCCCTCGGGCGCCGCGTCGGCGTCCTGGAAGTTCCAGGCCCGGGCGGCGCGCGCCAGCGGCGCCGCCCCCCTGTTCGTGGGCGCCCCGCGCTCTCCGAACGGCACGATCCTCGGCGCCAGGAAGTCGTAGGGCGTGAGGTTCGGCGGGGCCGAGAAGGCCCGCCACATGCGCGTGGCCCGCTGGTCGAAGATGCTCATCGGCGGCAGTGCGAGCAGGTCCTCGAGAGTGGCCAGCATCGAGGCCGTGTCGTAATGGGAGTGGTCGAGCGCGCCGTGCTGGGTGAAGGGGCTGATGACCAGGGCGAACGTGCGATGGGCGTCGACGTGGTCCGGGCCGTTCTGCGCGTCGTCCTCCACCACGAACATCGCGGTGTCAGCCCAGTCGGGGCTGTGGGTGAGGGCCTGGACCATCTGGCCGAGCGCCAGGTCGTTGTCGGCCACGTACGACTCGGGCGTGGGACGGCCGGCGGTGGGCCCGGCCGTGTGGTCGTTGGGCAGGCGCACGATCTCGAGCGCGGGCAGGGTCCCGCTGCGCTCGAAGGCGTCGAACTCCCTCTGCCACTCCGGCTCCCGCGCGAGGTGGTCGGCGCACAGCAGGCTGTAGGAGGGATACAGCGGGTCCACGTTGGTTCCGAAGCGGCTCTGCAGACGGGTGATGTTGGAGTGGTTGCCCGAGTGCAGACAGGCGCCGGCGGGATTCAGGGAATCGAACTCGCCGTAGTCGCGGAAGCCGACCGCGTGGTCGTAGGCGTCGTCCCACAGGTACCCGCGGGTCTCGGCCGCGGCCGGCCGGGGGACCGAGGGGTCAGACTGGAGCGGCTCGCTCGGGAACTGAAAGCGCAGCGGCACGTCCTCGAGGTCCTTGCCGCGCTGGCCCGTGCGCGTCTGGACGACCGGGAACATCTTCTCGACGTAGTCGCTGGCGGCGGCCTGCGTGGCCCAGTTGTGCCCGTCGGCCGACACCTCGGCGTCGGAGTAGAAGTTGTCGAGCAGGGTGAACCGGCGCGCGAGCTGGCGGTGATTCGGCGCCGAGCGGTCGTCGAACACGTTGAAGCGGGGGTCGCCGTTCCCCCGCCGCAGGCTGCCCAGGTACGAGTCGTACGTCCGGTTCTCGGTGACCACATAGATCACGTGCCGGATCTGGCCCCGGAGGAAGGCCGGAACCCCAGCCGGCGTCCCGAGCGCGTGGTTGTTGCGCATCACCTGCGCGGTCAGTCCCGCGAGCCGCCGACCGAGGTTCGCCAGCGAGACGATCGAGATCGAGCCCTTGACGGGGGAGTAGTAGGCGACGTGTCGCGGCCCGACGCCGGAGTCGTTGCTGTTGACCACCACCAGGCTGCGCCCGTCCGGCGCGACGGCCACCGCGGTCGGATACCACGACGTGGGGATGAAGCCCCGGACCGAGCGACTGGCGACGTCCACGACCGCCACCGCGTCCTCGCCCCCCTCGGCCACGAACAGGGTGCGCCCGTCCGGCGAGACGGCGAGCCCGTCGGGCGCGGCGCCCGGCGCCTCACCCGCCCTCAGCGAGACGTCGATGGTCGCCGCGACGCGGTCGGTGTCGGTGTCGATCACCGACACGGTGTCGCTGTTGGCGTTGGCGGTGTAGACCTCGTCGCGCCCCGGGTTGGCGGCGATCGCGCTCGGGTGGTCGGCCCGCAGCGGGTCGTTGGCCGGCGACAGCGCGATGGCCCCGGTCGCCCGCTCGGCGGGTTCGCGGTCAGGCTGGGCCGCCCGCCGGCGTTGTCGGCCACGTACAGGCGCGGCCCCC
This sequence comes from Actinomycetota bacterium, assembly GCA_005883255.1. GTDB lineage: Bacteria > Actinomycetota > Thermoleophilia > Solirubrobacterales > Solirubrobacteraceae > AC-38. The sequence goes on from VAXS01000273.1 coordinate 1,919, forward strand.
GGGGCGTGCGAGCGTACGCCAGCCCGGCGGGGAAGTAGCGGTTGGGGATGTCGCGCCCGGGCGTCAGCCGGCCGCCCCTGACCGTGTAACTGTGGATGACGTTCTGCCCGCCCCCGGCGGCCCAGGCGCGCTTGCCGTCGGCCGAGAAGGCGACCCCGTAGAACACCGACCGCACGCCGCGACGCTGAGAGTCGTAGAGGATGTGCGCCGCGCGCCGATGCGCGCGCAGGTCGAACAGGTCGACGGTGTCGTAGCGCGTGAGTCCGCTGCTCGCGACCAGCAGATAGCGGCCGTTGGGCGACAGCGCCGCGTTGAGCGGGCCCACAAAGCCGGCTTCGCGGGCCGGGGCGCCGAACTCCGATCCCGCCGGGGCGATGCGCCAGCCCCCGGGCGTCAGGCGATGGGGGCGCGCGGCGACCCGCGCGAGCTCGGCGAGGGCGTCGCCCGCGTACAGCAGCGCCCCCACGGCCATCGCGACGAGGGCCGCGCCCGCGAGCCACCCGCGTCGAAGCCCTCGGCCTCCGGGACCGTCAGTGCCGGCCGGGACAACAGGCGTGGTGGCGCGCACCGCGCGCCCAAGCCTGCCAAGGCCGCGCCCCGGTGGTCAAGCCGGTGGGAGCGACGCTCCTCAGTAGCCTGCCCCGGATGCTCGACACCGGCCCGTCCACGGTCGTTCGGGTGGGCGTGCTGGCCCTCCGGGTGCACCATCACGTCCGGGGGCCGCGGGGCGACTACCTGGGCCTGGGCGGGGGGGCGATCGCCAGCTGGGCGGGCGTTCCCGGACCGGGCGAGGCGGCGCTGGTGACGGCCGGCATCCTGGCCTCGCACCACAAGCTGGACATAGCGTCGGTGCTCGTCGTCGCCTGGGCGGGCGCGACCCTGGGCGGCATCCTGGGCTGGGTGTTCGGCCTGGTGGCCGGTCGGAGGGTGGTCGGCGCGCCCGGGCCGCTGCTCCGCGCCCGGCTCTCGCTCCTGGACCGGGGCGATCGCTTCTTCGAGCGCTACGGGCTGCTGGCCGTGTTCTTCACCCCGTCGTGGGTGGCGGGCGTGCATCGCA
>VAXS01000121.1 GCA_005883255.1 Actinomycetota bacterium
GACCACCGGCGCTCGGGCGTGGTGCTGTCCTCGATCCACCATCGCGAGCAGGCGCGCCTGTACGCCAAGCAGGTGCGCGACGGGGAGGCCGAGCTCGAGCTCTCGCCCGAGGAAACCGAGGCAGTGCAGCGGGCGCTGGGCGGCGGGGACGGGGCGGCGCAGGCGCCGGGGCCCGCGCCGCCGTCCGGCTGATGCACATCGGCTATCTGGGGCCCGAGGGCACGTTCACCCACGAGGCCGTGATGGACGCCGGCGGGGACGGCCACGTCCTGGAGCCGCTGCCCACCGTCTACGACACGGTCATGGCCGTGCACGAGGGGTCGGTCGAGCGCGCGCTGGTGCCGATCGAGAACTCGCTCGAGGGCTCGGTCAACGCCACGCTCGACGCGCTGGCGGTCGAGACCGACGACGTGCGGATCATCGGGGAGACCGTCCATCCGATCCGGCACTGCCTGATCGCCCGGGTCCCCCGGGAGCTGGAGGAGATCGACACCGTGGTCTCGCACCCCCAGGCCAGCGCCCAGTGCGCGCGCTTCATCCGCTCCCGGCTGGCCGGCGCCCTGGTGGTCCCGGCGGCGTCCACCGCCGACGCGGTGCGCAGGGTGGCCCAGGCGGACGGGCCTTGGGCGGCGCTGGGCACCCGGCTCTCGGCCGAGATCTACGGCTGCGAGGTGCTGCGCGCCGGCGTCGAGGACACGCCGGAGAACGAGACTCGCTTCGTGTGGCTGGCGCGGACGGGCGACGAGCCGGCCGCCCGCGGTCCGTGGAAGACCTCGATCGTGTTCTGGGGCGTGGGCGACGACGCGCCGGGCTGGCTGGTGCGCTGCCTGTCGGAGTTCGCGTTCCGAAGCGTCAACCTGACGATGATCGAGTCGCGCCCCCGCAAGCAGGGCCTGGGCCACTACATGTTCTTCGCCGACCTCGAGGGCCGGGACAGCGACACTCCGGTCGCGGGAGCCCTGGAGGCGGTCCGGGCCCAGACCGAGCAGCTGCGGGTCCTGGGCTCCTATCCAGCCGCCTGAGCCGCGCGGGCCGGTCGCTACACTGCGGCGCGGAGATGGCCATCTCGGTCCAGCCAGCGCCAGCGGAGTCCGCGCCGCCCGACGAGCACCGGCGGCGTGGGCTTGAGGGTGGCCGGGTGCTCGTCCTCAACGCGACCTTCGAGCCGATCAACGTCTGCACGGTGCGCCGTGCCGCCGTCCTGCTGCTCAAGGACAAGGCCGAGATCGTCGAGCACGCCAGCTGGGAGCTGCGCTCCGAGAGCCTGACGCTGCCCAGGCCGGTGGTGATCCGGCTGGTCACCTACGTCCGGGTGCCCCGCGACACCCACCGGCGCAAGATCACCCGCCGCGCGGTGTTCGCCCGCGACCGCTGGACCTGCCAGTACTGCGGCTCGCGCTCCAACCTGACCGTCGACCACGTGGTGCCCCGCTCCAAGGGCGGGGCCTCGAGCTGGGACAACATCGTCACCTCCTGCGCCCCCTGCAACCGCCGCAAGGGCGACGCGCTGCCCCGCCACGCGGGCATGGCGCCGCGCCGCGCCCCGCGCACGCCCAACCCGCAGGTGTTCATCCACGTCGCCAGCCCGACGATCCCGGTGGCCTGGCGCGCCTACCTGGCCGACGCGGCGTAGCCGCCCCGGAGATGCGCGAAGGGCGCTCGTCGACTACGAGCGCCCTCCACTGAACTTCCACTGGTTGTCACCGACGGCGGCTTGGCTGGCGGCCGGTGGGACTAGGTCCGGCGCCGCCCCCGGCGGTGACCGGGTTGGATTCGCCTAGGCGGATCCAGCCTCCGACCTAGCGGCCGGCCACCTCCAGGGTCCCGGCAAATCTGTCACTCAACGTAGGACCACCTCCTTTCCCTGGTGACCCTCATTGAAGCAAACGGCGACGTCGGCCGCGCGCCCGGTTTTCGGGCTCAGGCCACCTTGCCGTTTCCGGGGTCGGGCTCGGGGGGCTCGTCGTCGGCGACGGGGGCGGCCGTGGCGGCCTCGCTCTCCATCACCAGGGCCACCGCGGAGACCGTGTCGTCCTCGCGGAGGTTCATCAGGCGGACGCCCTGGGCCGGGCGCCCCTGCCGCGAGATGCCCCGCACGCCGGTCCGCTGGACCATCCCGTTCTGGGAGATGAAGAGCAGCTCGTGGTGCTCGCGCACCACCAGCGCGCCCACCAGAGCGCCCTTCTTCCCGGTCACCGTGATGGTCTTGACCCCCATCGTCCCGCGGTTCTTGCGCGGGTACTCGGGGATCGCTGTGCGCTTGCCGTAGCCGTTCTCGGTCACCACCAGCAGCTCGGTGTCGGCGCGCGCCACGTCCATGGCCAGGACCGCGTTGCCCTTCTGGCTGACGTTCATGCCTCGGACCCCGCCGGTGTCGCGGCCCATGGGCCGGGCCCGAGATTCGTGGAAGCGCGCGGCCTGGCCCGAGCGCGAGACCATGATGATGTCGTCGTCGCCGCTGGTCTTGCGCACCGCCACCAGCTCGTCGTCGTCGCGGACCTTGATCGCGATGATCCCGTCCGCCTTGATCGGGGTGTTGTAGGCGGCGAACTCGGTCTTCTTGATCTGCCCGCCCCGGGTGGCGAACACCAGGTAGCCGCCCTCGGAGAAGTCGCGGGTGTCGATGACCGCCTGCACGCGCTCGCCCTCCCGCAGCGGCAGGAAGTTGTTCAGCGAGCGGCCCTTGGCGGTGCGCGAGGCCTCCGGCAGCTCGTAGACCTTGGAGCGGTAGACCTTCCCCCGGTTGGTGAAGAACAGCAGGTAGTCGTGGGTCGAGCACACGAAGAGGTGCTCGATGTAGTCGTTGTCCTTCATGTCCATCCCGGTCACCCCGATGCCGCCGCGGCGCTGCTTGCGGTAGGTGGCCAGCGGGAGCGACTTGATGTAGCCGCTCTTGGTGATCGTGATCACCATCTGCTGGTCGGCGATCAGGTCCTCCATGTCCAGCTCGCCCTCGGCGTAGGTGATCTCGGTGCGCCGGTCGTCGCCGTAGGTCTCGGCAATCTCCCGCAGCTCCTCCTTGATCAGCCCCAAGACGTTGGACTCGTCACCCAGGATCTCCCGCAGCTCCTTGATGCGCTCCAGCACGTCCTTGTGCTCGGAGCGGATGGCCTCGCTCTCCAGGGCGGTGAGCCGGCGCAGCGTCATGGCCAGGATCGCCTCGGCCTGCACCACCGTGAGCTCGAACTTCTCCACCAGGCCGTCGCGGGCGGTCTCGGGGTCGCGGGACCCGCGGATGAGCGCGATCACCTCGTCGAGGTTGTCGAGCGCCACCAGCAGCCCCTCGAGGATGTGCGCCCGCCGCTCCTTCTCGGACAGCTCGAACTTCGTCCGGCGCACCACCACCTCGCGCTGGTGGCGGACGTAGGCGTCGAGCGTCTCGCGCAGCGACAGCGTCTTCGGCACCCCGTCCACCAGCGCGACCACGTTGACGCCGAACGTGGTCTGCATCGGCGTGTGCTTGTAGAGCTGGTTGAGCACGACCTTGGGGATCGCGTCGCGCTTGAGCTCGATCACCAGGCGCATGCCGTTCTTGTCGGAGTAGTCCTGGACGTCGGCGATGCCGGTGATCCTCTTGTCGTGCACCACGTCGGCGATCTTCTGGATCAGGCCGCCGTCGCCGCCCTTCTTGACCATGTAGGGCAGCTCGGTGACGACGATCGCCTCCTTGCCCTGCTTGAGCGGCTCGACGTGCGCGCGGGCCTGGAGCCGGACCCGTCCCCGGCCGCTGGCGTAGGCCTCGCGGATGCCGCCCGTCCCCAGGATGATCCCGCCGGTGGGGAAGTCGGGGCCCTTCATGTGCTTCATCAGGCCCTCGACGTCGATCTCCGGGTCCTCGATGTAGGCGATCGTGGCGCCGATCGCCTCGCGCAGGTTGTGGGGCGGGATGTTGGTCGCCATCCCCACCGCGATCCCCTGCGAGCCGTTGACCAGCAGGTTGGGGAACCGGGAGGGCAGGACCAGCGGCTCCTGCTGGGAGCCGTCGTAGTTCGGCGTGAAGTCGACGGTGTCCGCGTCGAGGTCGCGGAGCATCTCGGTGGCGATCCGCGACAGCCGCGCCTCGGTGTAGCGCATGGCCGCCGCCGGGTCGTCGTCGATCGAGCCGAAGTTCCCCTGGCCCTGGACCAGCGGGTTGCGCATCGCGAAGTCCTGGGCCAAGCGGACCAGCGTGTCGTAGATGGCGGTGTCGCCGTGCGGGTGGTACTTCCCCATCACCTCGCCGACGATGAAGGCGCTCTTGCGGAAGGGCCGCGTGGGCTGCAGCCCGTTCTCGTTCATCGAGAACAGGACCCGGCGGTGGACCGGCTTGAGCCCGTCGCGGGCGTCGGGCAGCGCCCGGCCCACGATCACCGACATCGCGTAGTCGAGGTAGGAGGACTTCATCTCCTCCTCGAGCCCGCGCGGCTCGATGTTTCCGCCGCTCAGCATCTCGGTGGACATCCGCTCACCCCCCTCCCTAGACGTCGAGGTTGGTCACGGACTTGGCGAACGTCTCGATGAACACCCGCCGGGGCTCGACCTGGTCGCCCATCAGCATCGAGAACAGCCGGTCGGCGGCGGAGGCGTCCTCCATCGTCACCTGCTGCAGGGTGCGGGTCGCCGCCGCCATCGTGGTCTCGCCCAGCTGGTCGGCGTTCATCTCGCCCAGCCCCTTGAAGCGCTGGAGCTTGACTCCCCGCTGGGCCACCTGCAGGACGCAGCGCCGCAGCTCCTCGAACGACAGGGCCTCGGCCTCGTGATCGCCCAGTCGCACCTGGAAGGGCGGGGTGCCGGCCAGGTCCACCAGCTGCTTGTGGACGCGCAGGAACTGGCGGTAGTCGTTGGTCTCGAACAGCGCGCGGCGGATGCGGTGGGTCTCCGCCAGCCCGGTCTTGCGCTCCACGGCGCGGAGGACGACCTCGACCGGGTCGGCCTCCAGCAGCTCGATGTCGTAGGGCTCGGAGTCCGGCGCCGGCTTGCCCAGGACCTTCTCGAGCGCGGCGGCGCTTTCCACCTGCTCGTCGAGGACCTGCGACTCCTCCAGGAAGGTGATCACCTCGTGGCCGTGATCGGCGCGCAGGGACGAGGCCCAGCCCTCGTACTGCTTGAGCAGGCGCCCGTACTTCTGCCAGCGCGCCTCGGTGAGCTTGAACTGGCTGCCGTGCCGGTCGAAGACGTGGAGCTTCTCCCACTTGTCGCCGAGCAGGATGTCCTCGAGCTCGGCCTCCTTCTCGATGTACGTCTCCTTGCGGCCCTGCGTGATCTTGTACAGCGGCGGCTTGGCGATGTAGACGTAGCCGTTCTCGATCAGGTCCGGCATCTCCCGGAACAGCAGCGTGAGGAGCAGGGTGCGGATGTGGGCGCCGTCCACGTCGGCGTCGGTGGCGATGATCACCTTGTGGTAGCGGGCCTTGGCCAGGTCGAACTCGTCCCGCACCCCGGTGCCGATCGCCGTGATCAGCGCCTGGATCTCCTGGTTCTGGAGGATCTTGTCGATGCGGCTCTTCTCGACGTTGAGGATCTTGCCGCGCAGCGGCAGCACCGCCTGCGTGTTGCGATCGCGCCCCTGCTTGGCCGAGCCGCCGGCCGAGTCGCCCTCGACGATGAAGATCTCGGCCAGCGCCGGGTCCTTGACCGAGCAGTCCGCCAGCTTGCCGGGCAGGAACGAGTTCTCCAGCGCCGACTTGCGGCGGGTGAGGTCGCGGGCCTTGCGCGCGGCCTCGCGGGCGCGCGCCGCCGAGACCGCCTTGTTGATGACGGCGTTGGCCTCGCGCGGGTTCTCTTCCAAGAACTCGCCCAGCTTCTGGTTGACGATCGAGCGGACGAACCCCTCCATCCCCGGGTTGCCCAGCTTCGTCTTGGTCTGGCCCTCGAACTGGGGGTCGCGCAGCTTGGCCGAGATGACGGCGGTGAGGCCCTCGCGCACGTCCTCGCCGGCGAGGTTGTCCTCCTTCTCCTTGAGCAGCCCCTTGTCGCGCGCGTAGCGGTTGAGCGTCCCGGTCAGCGCCGAGCGGAAGCCGCTCAGGTGCGAGCCGCCCTCGTGGGTGTTGATGTTGTTGGCGAACGAGAAGATCGACTCCTGGTACGAGGAGTTCCACTGCATCGCCACCTCGACGGCGCCCTCGTCGCTCTCGCCCTCGAAGTAGACGATCTTGCGCTGGATCGCGTCCTTGTTCTCGTTGAGGTGGGCGACGAAGTCGCGGATGCCGCCCTCGTAGCGGAACTCCGAGCGCTTGCCCTCGCCGCGCTCGTCCACCAGCACGATCCGCAGGCCGCGGGTGAGGAACGCCGTCTCGCGCAGGCGCTGCTCGAGCACGTCCCACTCGTAGTCGAGCGACTCGAAGATCTCGGCGTCGGGCAGGAAGGTGATCGTCGTCCCGGTCTCCTTCGTCGCCTGGCCCTTCTTCAGCGCGCCCTTGGGCGTGCCCCGCTCGTAGTCCTGGGTCCAGACGTGGCCGTCGCGCTTGACCTCGACGTGGAGCCACTCCGACAGCGCGTTGACCACCGAGACCCCGACGCCGTGCAGGCCGCCCGAGACCTTGTAGCCGCCGCCGTCGCCGAACTTTCCGCCGGAGTGTAGGACGGTGAGCACGACCTCGACCGCGGGCTTGCGCTCCTTCGCCATCGTGGCCACCGGGATGCCGCGCCCGTCGTCGACGACCGTGACCGAGTTGTCGGGATGGATCGTCACCGACACCTCGTCGCAGTGGCCGGCGATGGCCTCGTCGACCGAGTTGTCGACGACCTCGTAGACCAGGTGATGCAGCCCGCGGGTGCCCGTCGAGCCGATGTACATGCCGGGGCGCTTGCGGACCGCCTCGAGGCCCTCCAGGACCGTGATGTCGGCGGCGTCGTATCCGCCCTGCGTTCGTCTCTTGCCGCCGCCTCCGGCGTTCGGATTCCGCTTCGCCATTGCCCTCCGCTTACATGGAAAACCCCGACGCCGCAACGCGTGCGCGCGGGTCGGGGATCGCGCTTCGTGTATACAGAAGGATAGCACAGCGACCCCCTCGGCCCGGGGGTCTCTTCGCGGAAAAACTCCTGCAAATGTGCATAAAGAACGCGCCCGTACGGAAGCCGGCCGGCACCTTATCCCACCCCCGTCGCCAGGCAGCGCAACGACCGCACCGCCGGGCCCCCGACGGCCTGGTTCAGGCGCTCGATCAGCACCGGCGCCATGAGGTCGAGCTCCTGCGCCCAGACCGCCGACCGGCAGGCCACGGTGACCACGCCGGCGCGCTCGGACACCGGCTGCGCCTCCGCCGCCACCGCCGGCCCGACCGCCTCGGGCCACGCCCGCTGGACGGCGGCCAGCGGGGTGGCCGGCTGCAGGCGCTCGCGCAGCGCCACGACGGCGAGGCCGGCCGGCCGGGGGGCGCGGCGTCTCACGCCGCCATCACCGCGCTGGCCGGCGCCGCCTCCGGACTCGCCACGCCGTCCACCACCGCCACGCGCGTGACGTCGGGATTGCCGGCGCCGGGCACGTGCCGCAGGTCGGTGGTCGTCACCAGTGCCTGCCCGCCCTCCAGGCGGGCCACCAGCCGCTCGCGCCGCGCCCGGTCGAGCTCGCTCATCACGTCGTCGAGCAGGATCAGCGGGGTCGCGCCGCGGACGGCGCCGATCGCCTCGCGCTCGGCCAGCAGCAATGACAGCAACGCCAGCCGCTGCTGGCCCTGCGAGCCGTACACGCGCAGCTCGCGCCCCTGGCGGGAGAGCAGGAGGTCGTCGCGGTGGGGGCCGTGGCCGGTGAAGCCCCGCTCGACGTCGGAGTCCAGTCGCTCCGCCAGCTCCGCCGCCAGCTCCTCGGCGCTCCGGGCCTGCGAGCGGGGCCGGTAGGCCAGCGCGGGCTCGCCGTCCAGGCCGAGCTCGGCCGCCGCGACCCCGAACGGCCCCGCCAGCGCGGTGACCGCGGCCGCGCGGTCGGCGGCCAGCGCCACCCCGTGGCCGGCCAGCTCCCGGTCCCAGGCGCTCAGCGCGCCGTGCGATGCGGTGCCCGCGCGTACGCGCGCGAGGAGCGCGTTGCGCTGCGCCAGCGCCCGTCCGTAGGCCCGACGCGTCTCCGCGCGCGCCGGCCACAGCGCCGCCACCACCTGGTCGAGGTGGGCCCGGCGCGCCGCCGGAGGACCCTTGACCAGCTCCAACCGGTCGGGCAGGAACACCGCGGCCAGCGGCCGCGCCTGCGCGTCCACCAGCCGCTCGACCGTCACGCCGTCCACCCGCATCCGCTTGCGCTCCCCGGGCTCGATGCCCACCGAGACGACGTGCTCGCCGTCGTCGGCCCGGGCGGTGAGCTCTACGCGCGCCACCCGGGCGCCGAAGCGCACCAGCTCGCGGTCGTTCGCGGTCCGGCAGGAGCGCCCGGTGCACCCGACGTAGATCGCCTCCAGGAGGTTCGTCTTGCCGGCGCCGTTGGCACCGCTGACCACCGTCAGCCCCGGCCCCAGCCTCACGTCCGCCGCCGCGTAGGAGCGGAAGTCGCGGAGGCTGACGGCGCCGACGATCACACGTTGAGGCGGATCGGCATGATCAGGTAGAGGAACCCGCTGTCGTCCGCCGACTCGATCAGGCCGGGCCGGAGCGGGTTGATGAGCTTGAGCACCAGGTCGCCGGTCACGCTCTCCAGCCCGTCGCGCAGGAAGTCCGGGTTGAACCCGATCTCGAAGGGCTCGCCCTGGAAGGGGATCGGCAACTTCTCGCGGGCCTCGCCCACGTCGGGCGTCTGCGCCGAGACGGTCACCTCGCCCTCGGCGAAGGCCAGCCGCAGGGGCGCGTTCTTCTGCGCCAGCAGGCTGATCCGGCGGACGACCTCGGTCAGCTCGTCGCCGGCCACCCGTAGCTCGTGCTCGAAGGCGTCGGGCAGCAGCTGCTGGAAGTTGGGGAACTGCCCGTCGATCAGCCGGGACGACAGGACCGCCCCGTCGGCCTCGACCACCACCTGGTTGGCGCCCACGCCCACGGCCAGGCGATCCGTCGGCGCCTGCTGGGCCAGGCGCACGAGCTCCTGCAGCGCCCGCGCCGGCACGTTGGCCTCGAACGAGCCCTCGAGCGGCGCCTCGAGCTGGGTGCGCTTCACGCTCAGCCGGTAGGAGTCGGTGGCGACCATGCGCAGCTCCTGGCCGCTGGCCGAGACGAGGATCCCGGTCAGCACCGGGCGCGTTTCGTCGCGCGAGGCGGCCCGCGCCACCACCTGGACCGTCTCGACGAAGGCCGAGGCCGGGACCGCCACCACCGCCTCGCGGTCGGGCTCGGGTAACGGCGGAAAGTCCTCGGCGCGCAGGGTGCGGATGTGGAAGGTGGCCGAGCCGGATCGGATCTCGACGTCCTGCTCGGTTGGGCGCAGCTCCAGCGTGACCGCGTCGGCAGGAAGCACGCGGGCAACGTCGAGAAGCAGCCGGGCGGGGAGCACCGCCGTGCCGTCCCGCTCGACCTCGGCCTCCAGTAGGACCCGCAGCCCTACCTCGAGGTCGGTGGCGCGCAGCTCGGCCGAGCCCGCAGTCGCCTGGATCTGCGTGCCGGACAGCGCCTGGACGGCGGTGTGGGTGGAGGCAACGCGAGAGACGGTCTGCAGCTGCGTCAGTAGCGCCGTCCGCGAAGTCGAGAGCTTCATCTCCTCCACTCCCAATCGAGGAACCGTCTGAAGAGGGTGGTGGTCATGGGGCTGTGGGATTGTTGAGAACTAGGGTTGGGCCGCGCAAGGTGCGGGCAGTTGCTGTGGTCGGCCCGTGGAGAAGAGTCTTTCATTCCGCGCGGTCGCCTCCGAGCGTCTCCGTGAGGCGCTGAGCGGCCTGGCAGGCGGCTCCGTCGGCGGCGATACGTTCGCCGGCGCGGCGCACCGCGTACAGCACCGTGGCGTGATCGCGACCGCCGAACTGCCGGCCGATGGCAGGCAGGCTGGCGTCGGTCAGCTCCCGCGCCAGGTACATCGCCAGCTGGCGAGGCCACGCCAGCCGGGCCACGCGGCTGGAAGACACCAGCTCCTCCACGGTGAGCTCGAACGCCTGGCAGGTCTGCTCCTGGATCTCGCCAACGGTTGGGACGCCGCGCGACGGCCGGGGGTGCAGACGGTCCAGCACGTGCTCGGCGAGGTCGGGGGTGACCGGGCCGTCGGCGCCCTGCAGGCTGTGGAAGGCCACGACGCGGATCAGCGCTCCCTCCAGCGCCCGCACGTTGTCCGCCACGCGCGCGGCGATCACCTCGAGCGCGCGGGGCTCGATGCCGCGCAGGCCGTCGTGTTGCGCGCGCTTGCGTAGGATGGTCACGCGGGTGCTGAGGTCCGGCGCCGAGATGTCGGCGACGAGACCGGCCTCGAAGCGCTCGCGCAGGCGGTCCTCGAGCGCGGCCATGTCGCGCGGCAGGCGGTCGCAGGTGAGGACCAGCTGCGCGCCCACCGTGTGCAGGGCGTTGAACGTGTGGAAGAACTCCTCCTCGGTCCGGGCTTTGGCCTCGAGGAACTGCACGTCGTCGACCAGCAGCACGTCGGCGCCCCGGTAGGCGGCCTTGAACCGATCCACGCACCCGGTGTGGAGAGCGGTGACGAAGTCGCTGACGAAGCAGTCGGCAGTGGTCGAGCGGACGCCCAGCCCGCCGGCGTGGGCGCGGAGGTAGGCCGCGATCGAGTGCAGGAGGTGGGTCTTACCGACGCCGGGGGGTCCGTAGAGGAACAGCGGGTTGTAGGCCTGGCCGGGCTGCTCGGCCACGGCCAGGGCGGCGGCGTGGGCGAGCCGGTTGCCCTCCCCGATCACGAACTGGTCGAAGGTGTACTTGGGGTTGAGCTCGCTCTCGCGCGGCACCGAGGGTGTGGCCCGGGTCGGTGTCACCGCGTCGGCGCGGGCCGCGGATCCGACCACGTCGACCTCCAGCTCGGGGCCCAGCACCGCCGCCGCGGAGGTCTGCAGCACGCGCGCGAAGCGGCCGGCGATGTGGCGGCGATAGCGCTCCGGCGCGGCGACGACCAGCGTCCGCCCGCTGAGCTTCACTGGCTGGATCCGCTCCAGCCACACCTGGTAGACGGTGGCCGGGACGGCGCGCTCGAGCTCGGTCCGAATGGCGGGCCAGGACTGCGCGAGCTCGTCGTCTGCGGACATGCCAGAGCGCCCCTCCAAGGGGGGATCGAGAGCCGATGGAAGTGGGGGCCGAGTGGGCCCCGGCCGCGCGAATATAGCGCCGCCCCACACGGCGACGGCGACCCATGTCTGCAAATCGCGACGAAAACGAGCGCGGCCCCGCGAGCGTGGGGAGCATGTCGAGAACCTGTGGAGAAGGCGGGCGGGCGGGTCGGCGGCACGCGTATACTTCGGCGTCCCCGGCCCCGCGTCCCGCCGACCCGCCCCGGGGCCCACGTCGTGAAGCGCACGTACCAGCCGAAGAAGCGCAAGCGCGCCCGTACGCACGGGTTCCGCGCCCGCATGCGCACCCGCGGCGGCCGGCGCGCCCTCCAGCGGCGCCGGGCAAAGGGGCGCCAGCGGCTGACCGTTTAGATGGCCGTTCGGAGCGGGCGCCTCTCGCGCAGCGCGGACTTCGAGCGCGTGTACCGGCGCGGGCGCTCGCAGGGCAACCGCCACCTGGTGCTGTACTCGTTCCCCCGGGGCGCAGGCGACGGCGATGGACCAAGACTCGGTGTATCGGTGGGGCGCAAGGTGGGAGGAGCCGTAGAGCGCAACCGGGTGAAGCGCCTCCTGCGGGAGGCCTTCCGCGCCCGCGCCGCCGACCTGCCGGCCGACCACGACTTCGTGGTGGTGGCCCGGCCGGCCGCCGGCGAGCTCGCCGAGCGCGGTGGGCTGGCGGGCGTGGCGGCGGCGCTCGACGAGCTGCTCGGGAGCGCCGAGGGGGGCAACGGGGAGTCGCCCTCGTGAGGCTCGGCCGCCGGCTCGCCGTGCTGCCGATCCGGCTCTACCAGCTGGTCGTGTCGCCCGCCCTGGGAACGCACTGCAAGTACCACCCCTCCTGCTCGCGCTACGCGATCGAGTCGGTGCGGGCGCACGGCGACCTCCGCGGTCTCGTCCTCGCCAGCTGGCGCCTGCTGCGCTGCAATCCCTGGAGCCGTGGCGGGCACGACCCGGTCGAGGCCCAGCGTCTGTTCCGCCCCCGTCCGCGCGCCCGCGCCGCCTAGCCCATGCCGGTCGTCTTCGCCAACGTCCTGCAGCCGCTGATCGACGCCACCGACTCGGTGATGGTTTTCCTCCACGACCACGTCGTGGGCGGCTCGTGGGGCCTGGCGATCATCGGGCTCACCGTGGTGGTGCGGCTGATCCTGCTGCCGCTCACCCTCAAGCAGTTCAAGTCGATGCAGGCGCTCCAGCGGCTCCAGCCCGAGATCAAGGCGTTGCAGGCGAAGTACAAGGAGGACAAGCAGCGCCAGCAGCAGGAGCTCATGAAGTTCTATCAGGAGAACAAGGTGAATCCCCTGGGCTCCTGCCTGCCGCTCCTGGCGCAGACGCCGATCTTCATCGCGCTGTTCTACATGCTGCGCAAGGACCTCAAGAACGACATCTGCCCGGCGGTGGTGCACCACGCCCACGCGGTGGGCAAGGGCATCGCCAGCGTGCACTGCGGCAGCTCGGCGAAGTTCCTGTTCATCCCCGACCTGACGGACAAGGCCCGGGGCGGAGTGCTGATCACGCTGATCCTGCTCTACGTCGGGACCCAGCTGGCGTCGAGCCTCTTGATGACCGTGTCCGCCGACGCGAATCAGCGCCGGCTGATGCTGCTCCTGCCGCTGGTGTTCGTCGCCTTCATCATCAACTTCCCAGCCGGGCTGATCGTCTACTGGATCACCACCAACCTGTGGACGATGGCCCAGCAGCTGATCGTGCGCAAGACGGTGGGTCCGCTGCGACCACCGCAGCCAGCGGGCGCCCCGGCCGCCGTCGCGACGAGCGGCGGCGGAGGCGGCGGTGAAAGCGGCGGCAGTGCCGGGACCGAGGCCGAGGTGTCGTCGCCCCTGCGCCGGCGGCGCAAGCGCGGCGGTGACGGCGAGGCCGCGGACGGCAAGGCCGAGGGACCCCGCAAGCGCAGCGGGCCCCCGCCCCCGCCCCCGCGGCGCAAGAAGAAGCGCTCCGGCCGCCGGCGGTGAGCATGGAGGCGGGCGGCGGGTCCGAGGCGGCGGCGCGACTGCGCGACCTGCTCGAGCGGGTGGTCGAGGCGCTCGACCTCGACGCCGACGTCGAGGTGACGGAGGACCCCGAGGCCCTCTGCGGGACGGTGGAGGGCGAGGACGTGGCCGTCCTCATCGGACGGCACGGGCAGACGATCGACGCGGTCGAGCACCTCGCCGCGCGGATCGCCTACCGGGACGCCACCGAGCGCAAGCGCGTGGTGGTGGACGCCGCCGGCTACCGGGCGCGCCGCGCCGAGGCGCTGCAGCGGCAGGCGGAGCGCGCCGTCAGCGAGGCGCTGCGCTTCGGCCGACCGGTGGCGCTCGACGCGATGGTGGCCTCCGAGCGCAAGGTCGTGCACGAGTACCTGCGCGATCGCCACGACGTGGAGACCTACAGCGAGGGCGAGGAGCCCGACCGGCACCTGGTCATCACGCCGGTCGTCTCGTAGTTTCACGTGAAACCGGAGGCGAGCGAGGCGGTGCGGGCGCTCGCGGATCGGTTCGGGCTGGGAACTGACGCGGCCGCGCGGCTGGAGCGCCTGCTGGGCCTGCTCACGGCCGACCCGCGCGCGCCGACGGCAATCCTCGATCCCGGCGAGGCGGTGGACCGCCATCTCGCCGACTCGCTGGTGGCGCTGGAGCTGCCCGCGGTGCGCAAGGCGCGGACGATCGCCGACCTGGGCTCGGGCGCGGGTCTCCCGGGACTACCGCTCGCGATCGCCCTGCCGGGCGCGCGCGCGTTCCTGGTCGAGAGCTCGCGGCGCAAGTGCGCGTTCCTGGAGCGGGCGAGCGCCGAGGTGGGGGTCGACAACGCAGAGGTGGTCTGCACGCGCGCCGAGGCCTGGCCGGAGGGCCGCGAGCGCTGCGACGTCGTCACCGCCCGGGCCCTGGCCCGGCTGCCCGTGCTGGTGGAGTACGCGGCGCCGCTCCTGCGGGTCGGCGGGTCGCTCGTGGCCTGGAAGGGCGCCCGCGCCGCGGGGGAGGAGGCGGACGGCGCGGCGGCGGCACGGCGGCTGGGAATGGGGGCGCCGGAGGCGGTGCCCGTACGGCCGTTCCCCGCCGCTCGCGACCTGCACCTGTACACGGTCCGCAAGGAGGCGCCGACTCCGCCGGGCTTCCCGCGCCGCCCGGGCGCCGCCGCCAAGCGCCCGTTGCGGGCGGCCTGAGAGCGCTCTTTGCGGGAAACCGCGCCTCCTACGACCGCCGCCGGCGCTAGCGTCAGTCCGCATGGGGACGATCTACGCGATCGCGAACCAGAAGGGCGGGGTGGGGAAGACGACCACGGCGGTCAACGCGGCCGCCTGCGTGGCGGAGGCCGGCTACCCGACGCTGCTGGTCGACGTCGATCCCCAGTGCAACGCCACGGTGGGGCTGGGGCTCGCGAAGGACCTCGAGCCCTCGATCTACGACGTCCTGGCCGGCGACGCCGCGCTCGACGATGCCATCCGGCCGTCCGGCCTCGACGGGCTGGACGTCGTCCCTTCCAGCCCGGACCTGGCGGGCGCCAGCGTGGAGCTGCCGCGCATCGAGGGCTCCGAGACCCGGCTCCGCGACCTGGTGCGCCCGGCCCGCGAGCGCTACGCGTTCGTGTTCCTGGACTGCCCACCGTCGCTGGGACCGCTGACCGTCGGGGCGCTGGTGGCCGCCGATCGGGTGCTGGTGCCGGTCCAGACCGAGTACTACGCGCTCGAGGGGCTGGCCGGCTTGCTCGAGACCATCAAGCTGGTTCAAGTAAGTCTCAACCCAAGCTTGAGTGTTGCCGGGATGGTGCTGACCATGCACGACGGCCGGACCCGGCTGGCCCAGGACGTCGAGCGCGAGGTGCGCCAGCATTTCGACGGCCTGGTGTTCGAGACCGTGATCCCCCGCAACGTGCGGGTCAGTGAGGCGCCGAGCTTCGGGCGACCGGTGATCCACCACGACCCGCACTGCGCGGGCGCCACCGCCTACTTCGAGCTGGCCAAGGAGATGGCGGCGCGTGGCTGAGCGTCGGCGCGGCATGGGACGCGGGCTGGCGGCGATCCTCTCCTCGCCGGAGGGGGCCGAGGCCGCGGGCGAGCTCCGGGCGCTTCCAGTCGACGAGATCGAGCCCAACCCCGACCAGCCGCGACGGCGTATCGACCCCGACGGGCTGGCGTCGCTGGCCGAGTCCCTGAAGGCGCGCGGGGTGCTGCAGCCGGTTCTCGTGCGGCCCCGCGCCGGCGGCTACGAGCTGATCGCCGGCGAGCGGCGCTGGCGCGCCGCCCGGCTGGCCGGCCTGCAGACCATCCCGGCGATCGTCCGGCCGGGCGGCGACGACGCGGCCTCGCTCGAGCTGGCCCTGATCGAGAACATGGCCCGCGAGGATCTCAACCCGGTCGAGGAGGCGCGCGCCTGCGCCGCGCTGGTGGAGGACCTGGGTCTTACGCGCGAGGAGGTGGGACGCCGGATCGGTCGCAGCCGGGTGGTGGTCTCGAACCTGACG
>VAXS01000068.1 GCA_005883255.1 Actinomycetota bacterium
TCGCCGAGGACGCGCTCGTCGCCGAGGACGCGCTCGCCGACGACGCGGCGAAGGCGCCGGTCGACGAGCAGCCCGAGCCCGAGCCCGTGGAGGAGAAGGAGCCGACGGTGGAGGAGAAGGAGCCGAAGGTCGAGGAGAAGGAGCCCACGGTCGAGGAGCCCGCCGGCGACGGCGGCGACAGCGAGGGCGCTCGTCTGATCGCGCTCAACATGGCGCTGAACGGCACGCCGCGGGAGGAGACCGACCGCTACCTGGCGGAGAACTTCGACCTCCCCGACCGCGGCTCGCTGCTCGACGAGGTCTACGCCCGCGTGGGCTGAGGAGGCGGCGATGCACCGCCCGCCCCGCGCGGCCCTGTTCGGCGTTCCGGCCCTGGCGCTCGCGCTGGCGGCCTGCGGCGGCGGGTCGGGCTCTCGGAGCGCGTCGAGCGCCGCGGCGCCACCCGACACCACGCCCTCGAGCCCCGAGGCACGGTCCCAGCCGGCGGCCGCGACACCGGCGTGGCCGACCTACCACCGCGACCTCGCGCGCACCGGGAACGACTCGAAAGCGCCGCGGGTGGCGCGGCTGCGGCGAGCGTGGCGCGTGTCGGTCGACGGCGACGTCTATGCCGAGCCGCTGATCGCGCGCGGACGGGTGATCGTGGCCACGGAGAACGACTCCCTCTACGCCTTCAGCGCGGGCAGCGGCCACCAGGCCTGGCACGTGCACCTGGGCTCGCCGGTCAACGGATCGAGCCTGCCGTGCGGCAACATCGACCCGTCCGGGATCACGAGCACGCCGGCGATCGACACGAAGCGCGGGGTCGTCTACACGGTCGCGTTCCTGGCGCCGGGGCGCCACGAGCTGGCGGCGATCGACCTCGCCACTGGCCGCATACGCTGGCGGCGCGGGATCGATCCGCCGGCCGACCCGCTGGTGCACCAGCAGCGCGCTGCGCTCGCGCTCGCCAACGGGCGGGTGTACGTCCCCTACGGCGGCCTGTTCGGGGACTGCGGCAACTACCACGGCTGGGTCGTCTCGGTGCCGGCGTCCGGCCCGAGCGGGGGGCAGGTGAACTTCGAGGTGCCGACTCACCGGGAGGGTGCCATCTGGGCGCCGTCGGGCCCGGCCGTGGACGGACGCGGCCGGTTGTTCGTGTCCACCGGCAACGGCGATTCGACCTCACGCTTCGACTTCGGCAACACGGTCTTCCGCCTGTCCCCGTCGCTGCGCCGCCAGTCCTACTTCGCCCCGCCCAACGCGGCGGACCTCAACGGCTCGGACACCGACCTCGGCTCGGTGGGCCCGACCCTGCTGCCGGGGGGCCGGGCGTTCGCGATCGGCAAGGAGGGCGTCGCCTACCTGCTCAACGCCGCCAACCTCGGCGGGATCGGCCATCCCCTCGCCTCGCGCCAGCTGTGCTCGGGGGCGTTCGGCGGGCTGGCCTATTCGGGGGGGAAGGTCTACGTGCCCTGCGTGGACGGCGTGGTCGCGGTCCGGGTGGGCTCCCGCCGCCTGTCGGTGGCGTGGCGCGGCCCGGGCTTCAAGGCCGGCCCGCCGAT
Source organism: Actinomycetota bacterium (assembly GCA_005883255.1). GTDB lineage: Bacteria > Actinomycetota > Thermoleophilia > Solirubrobacterales > Solirubrobacteraceae > AC-38. The sequence goes on from VAXS01000068.1 coordinate 1,545, forward strand.
CGTCGCCGGCGGGATCGTCTGGACGGTGGACCTCGACGGCGGCGAGCTCGTCGGCCTGAGCACCGGCTCGGGCCGCGTGGCCTTCCGCGCCGGCATCGGCAGCCCCCCGCAGTTCAGCACGCCCAGCGAGAGCGGCGGCCGGATCTACGTCTCCGGCGGCAGCAGCCTGGTCGCGTTCACCAGCTCCTGATCGCTCGGCTTCCCCCGGAGACCCCGGACGTTGCGGCCTTCTTCTGAGGGGAACAACCGTTCGCCTCCCTACAATCGAACGGAGTTATGTCCTCCGCCGAGCAGATCGTCGTCTCGGGCGCCCGCGAGCACAACCTGCGCGACATCTCGGTCGCGATCCCGCGCAACGCGCTGGTCGTCATCACCGGGCTGTCGGGGTCGGGCAAGTCCTCGCTGGCCTTCGACACCATCTATGCGGAGGGCCAGCGCCGCTACGTCGAGTCGCTGTCCGCCTACGCGCGCCAGTTCCTCGGCCAGATGGACAAGCCGGACGTCGATTCGATCGAGGGGCTCTCGCCGGCCATCTCGATCGACCAGAAGACCACCTCGCGCAACCCGCGTTCCACGGTCGGGACGGTCACGGAGATCTACGACTACCTGCGCCTGCTGTGGGCGCGCATCGGCAGGCCGCACTGCCACATCTGCGGCCGGCCGATCGAGGGCCAATCGGCGGAGCAGATCATCGACCACGTCATGACCCTGGACGAGGGCACGCGGTTCATGGTGCTCGCGCCGGTCGTGCGCGGCCGCAAGGGCGAGTACGGGAAGCTGCTCGAGGAGCTGCGGGGCGAGGGCTTCACGCGCGTGAAGGTCGACGGCGAGGTGCGCCAGCTCGACGAGGACATCGCGCTGGACAAGAAGTACAAGCACGACATCTCGGTCGTGGTGGACCGGCTCGTGATGCGGCCCGACCTGCGCAAGCGGCTGGCGGACTCCGTGGAGACGTGCGTGGCGCTGGCCGACGGGCTGGTCGACATCGAGCTGGTCGACACCGAGGAGACGCTCACGTTCTCCGAGAAGTTCGCGTGCCCCGAGCACGGCCCCGGCCTGGCCGAGCTCGAGCCGCGAGTGTTCTCGTTCAACTCGCCGCACGGGGCCTGCCCGCGCTGCACGGGCCTGGGCTCGCAGATGGAGATCGATCCGGAGCTGATCGTGCCCGATCCCTCCCTGTCGGTCGGCGAGGGCGCGATCCTGCCGTGGTCGACGTCCACGTCGCAGTACTACGACGAGATCACGACGGCGATCGCCGAGAAGTACGAGGTCGACCTGGCCAAGCCATGGGAGAAGCTGCCGGCCGACCAGCGCGACCTGTTCCTGCACGGCACCAACGGGGACCGCGTCTACGTCTCCTACCGCAACCGCTTCGGCCGCAAGCGCTCGTACATGACGCGGTTCGAGGGCATCGTGCCCAACCTGGAGCGCCGCTACCACGAGACCGACTCCGACTACTCCCGCGAGAAGATCGAGGAGTACATGTCGGTGCGGCCGTGCCCCGAGTGCGGTGGGGCGCGGCTGAAGCCCGAGTCCCGGGCCGTGACCGTGGACGGGGTGGCGATCCACGAGTTCACGAGGCTCTCGGCGCGGCGGGCGCTGGAGTGGCTGACGGAGCTGCGGCTGGACGACGTCGACCGGCAGATCGCCCGGCTGATCCTGCGCGAGATCGAGGAGCGGCTCGGGTTCCTGGACAACGTGGGCGTGGGCTACCTGTCGATGGAGCGGGCGGCGGCCACGCTGTCGGGCGGCGAGGCCCAGCGCATCCGGCTGGCCACCCAGATCGGCTCGTCGCTGGTCGGGGTCCTGTACATCCTCGACGAGCCCTCCATCGGCCTGCACCAGCGCGACAACGCCCGGCTGATCGCCACGCTGGAGCGGCTCCGCGACCTGGGCAACACCGTGATCGTGGTCGAGCACGACGAGGGCACGATGCGCGCCGCCGACCACCTGGTGGACCTGGGCCCGGGCGCGGGCGAGCACGGCGGGCGCCTGGTGGCGGAGGGGACCGCCGAGCAGGTGGCGCGGGTGCCGGAGTCGCTCACCGGCCAGTTCCTGGCCGGCAAGCGGCGGATCGAGGTGCCGGCGCGCCGGCGGCGCGCGTCCGGCCACGTCCTGATCGAGGGGGCCAGCCAGCACAACCTCAAGGAGATCGACGTCCGCCTGCCGCTCGGGGTGCTGTGCTGCGTGACCGGGGTGTCGGGCTCGGGCAAGTCCACCCTGGTCAACGAGGTGCTCTACAAGGCCGTGGCCAACCGGCTGCACCGGCTCAAGCAGCGCCCCGGCGCGCACCGGCGGATCTCGGGCCTCGACGAGCTGGACAAGATCATCTCGGTGGACCAGTCCCCGATCGGCCGCACTCCGCGCTCCAACCCGGCGACGTACATCGGCCTGTTCGACCAGATCCGCGACCTGTTCTCGCGCACCCAGGAGGCGCGGGCGCGCGGGTACAAGCCCGGGCGCTTCAGCTTCAACGTCAAGGGCGGCCGCTGCGAGGTGTGCCGGGGCGACGGGCAGATCAAGATCGAGATGCACTTCCTGCCCGACGTGTACGTCCCCTGCGAGCAGTGTCACGGCAAGCGCTACAACCGCGAGACGCTGGAGATCCGCTTCAAGAGCCGCAACATCGCGGACGTGCTGGAGATGCCGGTGGAGGAGGCGGTCGAGTTCTTCGCCCACATCCCGAAGATCCAGCGCCGGCTGCAGACGCTCAACGACGTGGGCCTGGGCTACATCCGGCTGGGCCAGCCCGCCACCACGCTGTCGGGCGGCGAGGCACAGCGGGTGAAGCTGGCGTCCGAGCTGTGCAAGGTGGCCACCGGGCGGACGCTGTACATCCTGGACGAGCCCACCACCGGCCTGCACTTCGACGACATCCAGCGCCTGCTCGACGTGCTCCAGCGTCTGGTGGACGCCGGGAACACCGTGGTGGTCATCGAGCACAACCTCGACGTGATCAAGACCGCGGACCAGCTGATCGACCTGGGGCCCGAGGGCGGCGAGGAGGGCGGCCACGTGGTGGCCACTGGCACTCCGGAGCAGGTGGCGGCCGTGGAGGGCTCGCACACCGGCGAGTACCTGCGCCGCCTGGTGGAGCCGACGGCCGCGCGCCGGCCCGCGCGCCGCCGCCGGGTGCCCACGGCGGCCTGACCTGGGCGCTTTCGCCCAGCGGTCAAGCCGCCGTGCCCGGCGGCCGATGCACGGGGTCGAGGCGCCCCGTGCTCACCGCCGTGCTCATCTTCGCCGCGCTCGTCGCCCTCTGGGGCGGCCTGCTGCCGCTGCGCCGGCGCTCGGGCTGACGCCCCTCAGTGCACGGTCAGCGTCCGCGTGGCGCTCGTGCCGGTGAGGTAGGGGCCGCTGGTCGGGAACCGGGCCCGGTAGTTGGCCGTGCGCGGGACGCGCATCCTCGTGCTGTAGACCGAGCGGTTCCCGATGGCGGTGTGGTTCAGCAGCGTGCGCCGCACCGTGCTCCAGCCGCCGGAGGGCGCCTGGCGCTGGATCAGCACCACGCGGCCGTCGAACCGCGGCCCCACCGAGCCGAAGAAGCGCACGAACTGCACCGTGCTCGGAGTGGAGTCGCTGACCCCCAGCGTCACGCGGGCGTGGACGCGCACGCCGGTGAAGGCGGTCAGCCCGTGCGCGCGCACCCGGTAGTTCGTGTTCGACGCGGGCCGGAGGTGGAACGAGTAGTCGCCGTTGTTGGCGGTGGTGGCCGTGGCCAGCGGGAGGAAGCCGTCGCCGTAAGGGAACGGATCCTGGGCGAGGAGGACCGCGATGCCGCTGTGGTTCGCCGCGGTCAGCTTGCCGGACACGGTGGTCGACTGCCCGAACGTGATCGCGGACGGTCTCGCGGCGGCGGTCAATCGGTTGGTGCGCGGGGCGGCGGTCGCGGTGGCTACCGCCAGTCCCACGGTCCCGGCCAGCGCCAGGATGGCGACTAAGCTGCGTCTCATCGGGTGGCTCCTCCTCTTTCTGGTCCCCAGCGGATCCACCGGGAGCTGATGCGTCGCCAGTGCTTCGCCCGCTGGCCGCTGCACGGGAACGTGCTGGAGGCCCTGCGGGAGAGGCGGCTGGAGCTGGGCCCACACGTCCTGTTCGAGCCCGACGTGTGGATCACGGCGCCCGGCGATGCGCGCATCCGCATCGGCGAGGGCTCCTTCCTGAACATCGGCGTGATGGTGGCGGCGGTGGCGCTGGTGGAGATCGGCGCCCACTGCATGCTCGCCAACCACTGCTTCGTCAGCGACGGCGACCACCGCTACGACGATCCCGGCCGGCCCGTGCCCTGGCAGGGCTTCACCACGAAGGGCCCGACCCGGATAGGCGACAACGTGTGGTGCGGCGCCAACGTGGTCGTGACCAGCGGGGTGACCGTGGGAGAGCGCTGCGTGATCGGCGCCAACAGCGTGGTCACGCGCGACATTCCGGCGTTCTCGATCGCCGCCGGCGCGCCCGCCCGCGTGATACGGCGCGTGGAGTACCCGGATCGCGGCTAGGACTTGTTGGCCATCACCACGATGCCGTAGGCGGTCGCGGCGGCGAACGCCGCCACGGCCAGCACCGCGAGCGTGCCAAACGCCCAGGCCGCCGCCTCCCGATCGGCCCGGCGCAGGTCGATGAACCGCGTCCCGCCGTAGATGGCCAGTGCGAACACGGCGGTGATGCCCACGCCCGCCACGAACGCGGAGACGATCAGCTTCCACAGGACGTCGGTCTGGACGATGGTGGCCACGCGCTCAGCCCTCCGCGGTGAGCGTCCGCCCGGCGGCCAGGCGCCGGGCGAAGCCGGTGAGCAGGACGGCCAGCAGCACGATGGAGACCACCAGCGGGCCCACCGCGCCCGTGCCGAAGATGCGGGTGACGCCGTAGGTCGCCGCGCCCACGGCGGCCGCCGCCGGGATCGTGAGCACCCAGGCGCCGGCGATGTTCCCGGCCACGCCCCAGCGCACCGCCGACAGGCGCTTGCCCGCGCCGGCGCCCATGACCGCGCCCGAGATCACGTGCGTGGTGGACAGCGGATAGCCGTAGTGGGAGGCGGCCAGGATCGTCGCCGCGCCCGCGCCCTGGGACACGAAGCCCTGGGCCGGGTCCATCTTGATGATGCGCGTGCCCATCGTGCGGATGATCCGCCAACCGCCCACGTACGTCCCCAGCGCGATCGCCGTGGCCGCGGACACGACGACCCACGTCGGCACGTGGAACTTGTCGGCGGAGATGTCGCCGTGCGCGATCAGCGCCAGCGTGATGATCCCCATCGTCTTCTGGGCGTCGTTGGTCCCGTGGGACAGGGACAGCATGCCCCCGGACACGATCTGCCCCAGGCGGTAGCTGCGGCCCACGGGGCCCGGCCGCCGGTTCCCCACGATCCGGTAGGCCACGACGATCGCGATCGCGCCCACCACGAGCGCCAGCACCGGCGCCACGACGGCCGGGACCAGCACCTTCTCGGTCAGGCCGTCCCACTGCACGGCTCCGGTGCCGGCGGCGGCGACGCCCGAGCCCACGACGCCGCCGATCAGGGCGTGCGACGAGCTCGAGGGCAGGCCGAAGTACCAGGTGGCCAGGTTCCAGGCGATCGCGCCCACCAGGCCCGCGAACACCACGGTGGAGGTGACGTGGGACGTGGCCACGATGCCCTGGCCCACCGTGGCCGCCACCTTCAGCGAGATGAACGCGCCGGCGAAATTGAGCAGGGCGGCCATGCCCACCGCCACCCGCGGCGGCAGCGCCCGGGTGGAGATCGTGGCGGCGACCGAGTTCGCGGTGTCGTGGAAGCCGTTGGTGAAGTCGAACGCCAGCGCCGTGGCGACGACGATCCCCAGGGTGACGTCGCTGCTCACCGGGTCGCGGGGCTAGGAGTTCTTGATGACGATCCCCTCGAGGATGTTCGCCACCTTCTCCGTCGAGTCGATCGCCGCCTCCAGCCGCTCGAAGAGGTCCTTCCAGCGGATGACCACCATGGGGTCGATGCCGGTGTCGAAGAGCGAGGCGACGGCCTCGCGCACGATCCGGTCGCCGTCGTTCTCCAGGCGGTTGATCTCGACCGTGTAGTGCGAGATGTCCTTGAATCCCCGCAGGCGGGGGATCGCGTCCGCGACGGCGCGGCTGGCCTGCAGCAGCACGTGCGCCAGGCGCTGCGACTGCTCCATCGGCGCCTCGACCTTGTACAGGCCCAGGTAGTCGGCAACCTCCTCGGTGAAGTCGACGATGTCGTCCAGGGCCGAGGCCAGCGCGTAGATGTCCTCCCGGTCAATCGGGGCGCGGTCGTGGGGGACGAAGACCTGCGCCAGCCTGGGCATCCGCGCGCCAGTCTAGAGCGAGCGGAGGTCGCTGCGTCGGCGTGCTGCCGTGGCACAGCCCGGAACGTGGGGCAGAATCCGGCGCGTGCTCCTGTTCGTCGCCGGCTGGTCGGACCGCGGGCCGGTGGACGCCGGGCGGGGGCGCGCGGCGCTGGAGGAGATGGCGGGGGCGCTCCCGTTCTTCCCCGGCCAGGCGGTGGACGAGTGGAGCGCGCCGTCGGGGGCGGCGGCGCTGGCCTGGGTGGCCCACGCGCCGGAGGTGGTGGGCGGGGTGCGGTACGTCCGGGCGGAGTCGGACGGGTTCGCGCTGTTCGCGGGGCGGCCGGTGGACTGGCCGGCCGGGGGCGAGGCGGACGGGCGCACGCCGCTCGACCCCGGGTTCTACGCCCGGCCGGCCGGCGAGTGGGCGGGGCGCCTGGACGGCCGCTGCGGCGCGGCACGCTACGAGGAGGCGACCCGCACGCTCGAGGTCCGGGCCGACGCGCTGGGCGCCTATCCGCTGTTCGCCGCCGACGTCGCGGGCGTGACGTGGATCGCCAACTCGCCGGCGGTCCTGCGCACGCTGACGGGGGACCGCCGGGTCGACCTGGACGCGCTGGCCGGGCTGCTGGGCGGCGGCTGGCCGCTCGGCGGCCGGCCGCTGTGGGCGGCGGTGCGGCGCCTGGACCGGGGCGTGGTGCTGCGGCTGGCGCCGGGAGGCGGCGGGCGCGCTCGTGGCCAGCGTGCGGGCGCTGGCCGACTGGCCGGGGCGGCCGAGCCTCGTGCCGGTGACCGGCGGCCGCGACTCGCGCCTGGTGCTGGCGGCCGCGCGCGCGGCCGGGATCGACTTCGAGGCCGCGACGGGCGGGGCGCCCGACAGCCCGGACGTGGTGGCGGCGGCCGCCGTGTGCGCGGCCGCCGGGGTGCCGCACCGGCGGCTCGAGGCCGACCCGCACGGCGACGTCTTCTCCCGGCCGGCGGAGATGGCGCGCGTCCTGGGGCTGCTCACGGCCGGGACGGCCTCGCTGGCGGACGCGGCCGGCTTCCCGCTGGGCCCACGGGCGGGTCCGCTGCCGCTCTGGCACAGCGGGCAGGGCGGCGAGGTGGCGCGCGCCTACTACCGCGCGGCCGGGCCGGGCGGGTGGCGGGCTCGCCTCCGGCGCGACGGGGCCCGCGTCGCGCTGGTGGACGGGCTGGAGCGGCTGTTCTGCGGCCGGCGACCGGGGCGGGCCGAGCCGCTGTCGGACGCGGCCCGCGCCCGGGTGCGGGCCGGGATCGATGGGTTCGTCGCCGCCCAACTGGCCGCGGGCGCCGAGCCGGTCGACGTCCCCGACCTCTTCTACCTGCTCGAGCGCATGGGTTCCTGGGCCGGGCCCACGCACGCCGCCGTCGAGCCGGTGCGCGACACCACCTCGCCGTTCTGGAGCGTGCGCCTGCTGCCGTTCGAGCTGGGTCCCGCGCCCGCCGCCCGCCGCCGCGAGGAGTTCCACCGGGCGGTGCTGCGCGAGCTGGCGCCGGACCTCCTCCAGGTCCCGTTCGCGGGCGGGGCGGGGTGGGGGACCCCCTCGCGGGTGGCCCGCGCACGGCGTCTGGCCGCCCGGGCCGCGGCCGAGGCGCGCCGGCGGCGCGCCGCGGCGCCCCGCGCGGCGGCGGCGTCCTCGCCCGATCCGTTCGCTGCGATCCTGGACGAGGTCCGCGCCGCGGCTGCCGCGCGACCCGGCCACCTGGCCTGGCACGTGCTCGATCGCGGTCGGGTCGAACGGCTCCTCGCGCGCGAGCCGGCCGCCCTGGACACGATGAGCCGCTACTACGTGTGGCGGATCGCCACCGGCGGCGTAGCGCTTGGCGAAGCGCGGGCTCATCCCGTCGTAGATCCCCAGCAGGTCGTGGAAGACCAGCACCTGCCCGTCGGTGGCGGCGCCGGCGCCGATGCCGATCACCGGGATGTCGATGCGCGGCATGATCTCGTCCGCGACCGCGGCCGGGATGGCCTCGAAGACCAGCGAGAAGCAGCCGGCCTCCTGCAGCGCCAGCGCGTCCCGGGCCACCTGGAGCGCCCGCCGGGCGGTGCGCCCCTGGGCCCGGTAGCCGCCAAGGGCGGTGGCGGTCTGGGGGGTCAGGCCGACGTGGCCCATCACCGGGATGCCGGACTCGGCGATCGCCCGCGCGCGCTGCACGGACGTGCCGCCGCGCTCGAGCTTGACCGCGTCGCACCCGGCCTCCTTGACGAAGCGCTGAGCCGCGCCGACGGCCAGCTCGTCGGAGGCCTCGTAGGACCCGAAGGGCAGGTCGCCGACCAGCAGCGGGGTGCGCAGCCCGCGGCGGACGGCGGCCGCCAGCATCACCATCTCGTCCATCGACACGGGCACGGTGGACGGGTAGCCGAGGACCGTCATGGCCGCCGAGTCGCCGACCAGGACGACGTCGACGCCGGCCTCCTCGGCCACCTGGGCGCTGGGGAAGTCGTAGGCGGTGACCATCACGATCGGCTCACCGAGCTGCTTCTTCTCGGCCAGCCGGGGCAGCGTCAGCGGCAGCCGCTCGGCCACCGGCGCGTCGGGAGTGTGCGGGAACGTGGACATGGCTGCCTCCTCAGGCGACGAGCGTCGCCGCCGCGGCGTCGACTTGGACGATCTCGTTGTCCCGCGAGACGTGGACCACCCTGGGTGCGTGGTCGTCGAGCTCCTCCTCGTCGTAGGACGCGTACGAGATCACGATGATCGTGTCGCCGCGCTGGACCAGCCGGGCGGCCGCGCCGTTGACCTGCAGCTGCCGGGCGCCGCGCTCGCCGGCGATCGCGTAGGTCTCGAACCGGGCGCCGTTGTCCACGTCCAGGACGTGGACCTGCTCGTGCTCGCGGATGTCCGCGGCCTCGAGCAGATCGGGGTCCACGGTGATCGACCCGACGTAGTGCAGGTCGCAGTCGGTCACCGTCCCCCGGTGGATCTTGGACTTGAGCATCATGCGTTGCATTCCAGTGCCTGCCTCCCATGCTCGGGCCGGCGGTCGCCCGCCGGCACGAGGACGTTGTCTATGAGTCGCGCCCGTCCTACCCGCGCCGCCAAGGCGACGAGGACGTCCTGGGCGAAGAAGTCGTCGGCCGGTCGCAGCGTCTGCGCCGAGACCGCCTCCAGGTACACCGGCTCCACTCCGGCCGCGGCCAGCTCGGCGCGAGCGGCGGCGAGCGCCTCGCGGGGCGCGAGGCCGTCGGCGGCCGCCCGCTCGGCCGCGCGCAGGGCGCGGGGAAGCGCCAGCGCCCGCTCGCGCTCCGGCGGCGACAGGTAGGCGTTGCGGCTGGACAGCGCGAGCCCGTCCGCGTCGCGCACCGTGGGCCGCACGTCCACCTCCACGGGGAGGTCGAGGTCGCGCACCAAGCGGCTGATGACCGCCGCCTGCTGGGCGTCCTTGCGGCCGAAGAACGCGATGTCGGGCTGGACGGCGTTGAAGAGCTTGAGGACGACGGTGGCCACGCCGTCGAAGTGGCCGGGGCGGCGCTCGCCCTCCAGCGTCTCGGTGAGCCCGGCGACGTGGACCGTGGTGGCGAACCCGTCGGGGTAGACCTCGGCCACCGGGGGGACGAACA
>VAXS01000274.1 GCA_005883255.1 Actinomycetota bacterium
AAGCAGCCCCAGCTCGACTACCTGGGGATCGACGACGCGATCCACCACTGCACCCGGGGCATCGGGATCTGGGAGTGGGCCAGCAACGACGCGGGGGCCGAGCCCGACGTGGTGATGGCCTGCGCGGGCGACGTGCCCACGTTGGAGACGCTGGCCGCCACCGCCCTGCTGCGGGAGGAGCTGCCGCAGCTGAAGGTGCGCGTGGTCAACGTCGTCGACCTGATGCGCCTGCAGGACGACACCGAGCACCCCCACGGCCTCTCCGCCCGCGAGTTCGACGCGCTGTTCACCCACTCGCGCCCGGTGATCTTCGCCTACCACGGCTACCCCACGCTGATCCACCGCCTCACCTACCGGCGGACCAACCACGCCAACCTCCACGTGCGCGGCTACCAGGAGGAGGGCACCACCACCACGCCCTTCGACATGGTCATGCTCAACGACATGGACCGCTTCCACCTGGTGATGGACGTGATCGACCGCGTCCCCGGGCTGGGCACCCGGGCCGCGCACCTGCGCCAGCGGATGGTGGACCAGCGCCTGCGGGCCCGCCAGTACACCCGCGCGGTGGGCGACGACCTCCCCGAGGTCCGCGACTGGACCTGGCCGCACTAGGCGCCGCGGGTGAACGTCCTCGTCGTGAACGCGGGCTCGAGCAGCCTCAAGCTACGCGTGCTCGACTCGGCGGACGCCATGGTGGCGGCGCGCGACCTCGACGCTCCGCGCGCGCGCGTGGACGAGCACGAGCTGGCGGCGGCGCTCGGCTCGCTCGGTCCGGTGGACGCGGTGGGCCATCGCGTGGTGCACGGGGGGACGCGGTTCGTCGGGCCGGTGCGGCTGGATCCGCAGGTGCTGGAGGCGCTGCACGAGCTGGCCGACCTGGCGCCGCTGCACCAGCTCAAGTCGCTGGAGGGCATCGCGGCGGTGAGCCGGGCGCTCCCCGACCTACCGGCGGTGGCCTGCTTCGACACCGCCTTCCACGCCACGCTGGCTCCCGCCGCCGCCACGTACGCGCTGCCCGCCGCCTGGCGGGAGCGATTCGGCCTGCGGCGGTTCGGCTTCCACGGGCTCTCCCACGCCTACGCCTCCCGGGTGATGGCCACCCGGTCGGGCAGCGTCGATCCCGGGCTGGTGCTGTGGCTCCTCGAGCACACCGGGATGGCCGAGTCGGAGCTGGCCCACGCGCTGGAGCACGAGTCCGGGCTGGCCGGGCTGGCGGGCAGCGCCGACATGCGCGCGGTGGTGGACGCCGCCGAGCGGGGCCAGGAGCCGGCACGGACCGCGCTCGACGTCTACCTGCACCGCCTGCGCGCCGGGATCGCCGCGATGGCCGCGGCGCTGGACGGACTGGACGCCCTGGTCTTCACCGCCGGCGTGGGAGAGAACGCGCCGGCCGTCCGCGCCGGCGCCGCCGCCGGCCTGGACTTCCTGGGCGTGGCGCTCGACCCGGAGCGCAACCGGACCGCCCGGCCCGACGCCAACGTCTCCACCCCGGGCGCGCCGGTCCATACGCTGGTGATCGCCGCCCGCGAGGACCTGGAGATCGCCCGCCAGGTGCGGGAGGTCCTGGACGGTGGGTCCGGCTAGGCCACCGGCAGGTCGTCCGGGAGCGGGACCTCCTGAGGCGGGCGGCCGGCGTCGTCGGGCTCGTCCCACGACGTCCAGGCCAGGCCGTCGCGGCCGACGTGCTCCCCCTCCCCGCCGATCGCCAGCACGGCGCACGTCTCGCGGCCGCGGTTGAGGAGCTGGCGGCGCAGCTCCGGCCCGATCCGCACCGCCTCCCCGCGCCGGAGCTTGGGCCGCTCCTCGCCGTCGATGACCAGCGTGAGCTCGCCCTCCAACACGATGTAGACCTCCTCCTGGCGCTGGTGGCGATGGATGCGCCCCCGCTGGCCGGGCCGCAGCAGGATCAGGTTCAGCCCGAAGCTGGTGACGCCCAGCTCCGAGCGCAGCTTCACGAAGCGCTCGCGCGCGTCGAGATCGAGGACGGCGTAGCCCACGCCCGGCTCCATGGCGGCGGATGCTACGCCGCCGTACCGGGTAGGCAGATTTCACCCCCTTGCCCCGAATGCACCGGATGCGAGAGGCTAACGGGGCACCCGATCAGAAAGCGACGAAAGGAGACTCTGTGCCTCCGGCCAAGCGAGCCTCGTCCCGCGCCCGCCGCACCACCTCTTCCTCCCGGCGCACCAGCGCCTCGTCCCGCCGCACCGGGACGACCCGACGTACCAGCTCCGCCCGGACGTCGACGCCCGCGTCCGTTCGGCGTCAGGCCGAGCGCACGATCAAGCGCCTCGACAAGTCGCTGGACGAGGCCCAGACGGCGCTGAGCGCGCTCGGGAAGGACCTGGGGAAGAGCGGCAAGGAGGCCTACAAGGACGTCGAGGGCCTGATGCGCAACCTGCGCCGCGACGCCGGCAAGGCGAACCGGCGCGCGATGCAGGATCTGGAGAAGCTGCAGAAGGCGCTGCGGCAGTCCCCCACGACGCGCCGCTCCACCAGCCGCTCCACCGGCCGCAAGACGACCACCCGCGCGCGCTCCTCCGGCCGCAGCTCGAGCGGCGGGCGCCGCAGCACCGGAGCGCGCAAGCGCTAGCCGGAGTCGCTGCACCGCCGGCCGGGCGCGCCCGTCGTGGCGCGCTCCCGTCGGCATGCGACATTCCGGATCGGCGCTAGTACCCTCTTCGGGGTCGGCATGTCCTACGCCGAGCAGTCAGCGACCCTGAGCACGGGGGCCCAGCAATCGGCGTCGCTCGCCTACGAGTGGCGCAGGCTGACGCGCGCCGCCACCGTCGTCGCGCTCTTCACCAGCCCGGCGCTGTACGTCGTCTTCCACGTCGGCAACCGCTGGAGCGTGCCGGTCTCGCTGCTGGCCACCGTGGTGGCGGTGATCATGTTCCGCGGGCTGGTGGACGTGATCAGCCACAAGCTGATCCCGACGCCGAA
>VAXS01000069.1 GCA_005883255.1 Actinomycetota bacterium
TCGTGCAGGAGGGGATCGGCGGCTTCGGACCCGCGGCCCCGATCCTCAGGGTCGCCCACGGCCGGTACGCGGGGCGCTACGTCTACTACGGCCACTCGCTGCCGGCGCTGGTGCGGGTGGGCGCCCACGTGCGGACCGGCCAGCCGATCGCCGAGGTGGGCTGCGGGCGCGTCGGCATCTCCACCGGCCCGCACCTGGAGATCGGGATCAGCGAGCCCGGGGGGCCGACCTGCTGCCCGGGCTGGCACGAGACCGCGCCGCTCATGCGCAGCATCCTGCTGAGCTCCCTGCCCTAGCGCGACTCAGCCGGGGACCGGCGGGGGCGCGAGCTGATGGCGCAGCCGCTCTCGCAGCTCGGCGAACCGGCGCGCCTCGTAGGCGATGAGCGCGGCCAGCACCGCAGCCAGGATCCCCAGCGTGGCCAGCGCGGGAATCTCCACCGCCGCCGGGAGCAGCGCCACGAGGACGATCGCGCACAGCAGGCGCTGGTAGCTGAACCGGTGGACGTTGCGCCAGCGGAAGGCCACGTGGGCGAGCAGGTACACGGCGGTCCCGCCCAGCATGGCCACCGCCGGGACGAGCTTCAGCGCGTCGTCGACGCCGCCCAGCGTCTTCTTCATCCCCAGCGCCACCAGGACGATCCCGGCGACCATCGGGAAGTGCAGGTAGGAGAAGGAGTCGCGCGCGATCTCGTTGCGCTCGCGCCCGGCCTGCGCGTTGGACAGGCGCCGCGCCGCGACTAGCGCCACCACGTCGAAGTACAGCCACCACAGCGCGCCGGCCACCACGATGCCCAGCACGGCGGCCGTCACCTCGCCGGCGTTCACCGCCGCCCGCGAGCCCACCCCGAGCGCCACGATCGACTCGCCCAGGGCGATCAGCACGATCAGCCCGTGGCGCTCGGCGAAGTGCCCGGGGACGAGCTTCCAGCCCTCGGCGCCGAACAGGTACGGACCGGTCATGTCGAGCAGCAGCGCCAGGCTCCAGAGCGCGTCCTGGGCCGCTCCCCCGGGGATCGCGCCGCCCACCAGCAGCGCCGCGCCCAACGCCGTGCTCCCGGCGAGCCCGACGACGGACTTGCGCAGGGTGGGGTCGTCGCGGCTGGCGAGCAGGAACAGCACTATGTGGCCGGCGCGGACCACGGTGTAGGCGCCGGCGAACAGCAGCGCGCGGTCGCCGAACGCCTGGGGCACGCACAGCGCCACCACCAGCAAACCCGCCATCGCCCCGAACATCGACAGGCGCACCACGCCCTCCTCGGGGTCCACCACGCTGGTCAGCCAGGCGTAGCCGGTCCAGGCCCACCACAGGAGCCCCAGGACCAGCAGCCCCTTCCCCAGCCCGGCCCACGTGGGCTCGCCGGCCATCAGCGCGGTGCACTGCGTGATCGCCAGGACGAAGACGAGGTCGAAGAACAGCTCGAGCGGATACACCCGCTCGCCCTCGCGCAGCACCGCGGACAGCCGCGGCGGGCGGGCGGGGGCGACGGTGCTCATGGGCCCATGTTCCCAGGCCGGTGGCGGCTGCCCCCGCGGCGCTAGGCGCGCGCCGGCGCGCCGGGCGCCGGGGCGGCGGCGGCCTGCCGGCGCGCGACCAGCCCGAAGGCGCCCGCGGCCAGCGTGACCCCGACCGCGGCCACGGCGAAGGCGGCCCGGGGCGACGCCGCTGCCGCCAGGACCCCGCCCAGCGCGAAGCCCAGGGCCGGGGCGGCGGCGGACACCGCCTCCATCAGCGACATCACGCGGGCCTGCAGCGCCGGCGCGGTGGCGGTCTGCAGCGCGCTCACGAACGCGATCCATTGCACTCCGTTGCCGACGCCGCCCAGGGCCGCGGCGGCGCACGCCGCGACCAGGGTGGGCGCGGCGGCGGTCAGCCCGTAGGCGCAGCCGATCGCCAGCGTGCTGGCGGCCAGCAGCCGCGGCAGCGGGCTGCGGCGCGCCCGGGCGAAGATCGCCGCGCCCGCCACCATCCCCGCGCCCCAGCTGGCCAGCAGCGCGCCGTAGCCGGCATCGCCCGCGCCCAGGGTGGCCTTCGCGAACACCACCTCGACCGGCAGCACGGCCGTGAGGAAGACCAGCGCCAGCGCTTGGGCCCCGAGCAGCCGCCCCAGCGACGGGTGCCGGCGCACGTACCCGGCGCCGGCCCGCAGGCGCGCCAGCCAGCGATCGCCCCCGCGCGCCGCCTTCGGCAGCGCCAGCCCGGCGGGCAGCAGCGCGGTGGCCAGCGCGAACGAGGCCGCGTCCAGCGCCAGCGCCCCGGTCGCCCCGGCGCCGGCCACGATCGCCCCGGCCGCGGCCGGACCGGCCGCGCCGGCCAGCGTCATCCCCAAGTTCAAGGCAGCGTTGGCGCGGCGCAGCCGCTCGGGCTCCGGCAACCGGGCCGCGGTGGCGGCGCGCAGCAGCGAGCGCGCGGCCAGGGCCAGCGCCCCGTCCACCGTGGCCACCGCCACCAGCGACCACACCGGGGCGGCCGCCGCCACGAGTGCGGCCAGCGCCGCGAACACCCCCGCCTCGGCCAGGTACGCGCCCCGCAGCGCCCGCCGCCCCCCCACGGGCTCCAACCGCGCCACCAGGAGCGGCGCCCCCAGCGCGGGAACGAAGCGGACGGCCAGGAACAGCGCCGCGGTGGCCAGCGGACTGCCGGTGCGGTCGTAGACCACGATGGCCAGCGCCACGTCGCCCAGCCAGTTGCCCAGCTCGTTGACGGAGTAGGCGCCGGCCAGGCGACGGAAGACCGGGTCGCGAAGCGGATCCGAGGCCGAGCGCACGCGCCCGTCGTATCGGGCGGACCGCGGCGCGAGCGGTCCCGCACCGGCGCGGCGTCGTACGTCCGTCGAGCGGGCCGGCCTCCCGCATGGAGGTTCCGCGCGAGAACCCGTGCGGAGCCGCTCCTCCGAAGCCCGAACGGCCGCGGGGGGCGCAGACTCGCCCGGCGCGTTGACCTGGGGAGGTGACAGCCATGGGCTTCCGCCTCGGCTGATCTCCAGGCCTTCAGGCACCGAGCGGGCCCGGGACGAGCTATTTCGACCGGGCCCGTAGTGCATGCGCGCGTGCGGGCTAAACCTGGCGCCCGAAAGCGCCGATACTTCGTGAAAGCGTCCGAACTCTCCCTCCGTGGCCAGGCAACCCTCGCGCTTCGTCGCCGCTGCCCAGCTGTCCGTGCTGGGCGGCGTCGCCGCGGCCGCGATCCTGCTGGCGGGCACCGCCTCCTGGCGACTCGACCTCCTGCTCGTCCTGGCCGCCTTGGCCATCGCCGGCGACCTCACCGCCGCCAGCACGGCGGCGGCCAAGCTGAAGGTCTCCGGGAGCTTCTTCGCGCTGGTGCTGGCCATCGTCCTGCTGGGCGGCCCCCCCGCCGCGCTGATCGGCGTGGCCACGATCCTGGTGGGGTGGCTGCGCTGGCGCGAGGCCGGGCACTACCTGCGCCAGAACCTCGTCGCCTACGCGGTCTTCCCGCTGGCCTGCGGCCTGGCCTTCCACTACGTGCGCGACAGCGCGGGCATCGGCCGGGGCGACGCCGCCTTCTACGTCCTGGTCTTCGTCACGTTCGTGGCGGCGCTGGCGTTGAACTTCACGCTCACCGCCGGGTACCAGTCCTGGCTGGAGGGGAGCCGGCTCACCGCCAAGGCTCGGGAGGTGCTGGTCCCGCTCCTGCCCACCGAGCTCTACAACGCGGTCTTCGTCGTCCTCATCTCCTTCGTGTACGTGAGGGTCGGGATGGTGGCGATCGCGCTGCTGGTGGTCGTCCTGGCCGGGTTCCAGCACCTGTTGCGCGAGCTCCTGGTGTCCCAGCATCGGTCCAACCAGCTGGCCAGCCTGCAGCTGGGGATGATGAGCGCGCTCCTGCACACGCTGGACGCGCGCGACCGGATGACCGCGCGCCACAGCGCGGCGGTGGCGCGCTACTCGCGCGAGATCGCCCGCGCGGCCGGCCTCTCGGAGCGCGATCAGGAGCTGGTCCACACCGCCGGCCTCCTGCACGACCTGGGGAAGTTCACGTTCCCCGACCGGATCCTCAGTGCGGAGGCGCCGCTTGCGCCCGACGAGTGGCGGCTGGTGCGGCGCCACCCCTACCAGGGGGCGAAGATCGTCTCCCAGGTCGCCGGATACGGGCCGATCGCCGACATCGTCCTCGCCCACCACGAGCGCGTCGACGGCGCCGGCTACCCGCGCGGGCTGGCCGGCGAGGAGATCCCCGCGCTGGCCCGGATCATCTCGGTGGCCGACGTCTACGACGTGATGACCGCGCGCGACTCCTACCGCAAGCCGGTCTCCTCCGGGGAGGCCATCGACGAACTGCGCCGGGTGGCCGGCGCCCAGCTCGACGCGCGCTTCGTGGAGGTGTTCGTGGAGCTCCTGGAGGGGCGCGACGTGAGCTTCCGGCACGCCGACGACGCGGACTTCGACGCCGAGCTGGCCCTCGAGCGCCGCGTCCACGCCTACGCGGCGGGCCAGCCCTAGGGCCTGGGGCTCTCCAGCAGCCGCGACAGCGTGACCGGGCGCAGGCCGCGGGCCCGCAGCCCGCGCACCACCGCGGCGATCGCGCCGCCGGTGGCCGGCGCGTTGGGAGCGCCGTTGAGGTGCATCACGACAATCGAGCCGGGGCGGGCCTGGCGCAGCGTCTGGGCGACGATCGCGGCCGGGTCGCGCAGGTAGGCGTCCCCGGA
>VAXS01000070.1 GCA_005883255.1 Actinomycetota bacterium
TGGTGGCCCGCCTCGAACGGCACCCGCGAACGCCCGCGCGCCATGTCCAGCGCGTCCGCCACCCGCACGATGCCGGCCTCGACCGTGAACGGGTCCCCGGCCCGGCGGTGGCCGATGATCGCGTGCAGCGCCTCCGCCACCACCACCGAGCGCTCTGGCTCGCCGTAGCAGCCTTCGAGCAGGCTGCCCAGCTTGTCGGCGGTGAGGAACAGCGAGTAGGCCTCGTGGTCGGTGCGATGGACCTGCATCCCCACGCAGTGGAAGAGCGCGGCGGCCGCGATCACCACCTCGGCGTCGCGCTCTGACATCCCGTGGTCGGCCACCACGCTGGGCGTCACGCCCCGGCGGAACAGCAGCCGCGCCAGCCGCAGCCCGATGTTCACCACCACCTGGATGTGCACCCAGGAGTGGTCGGACATGTGCAGGCGGGCCGCGTTCACCGCCTGCGCATGCCACCAGGCCTTGACCTGGTCGTCGGCGTTGACCGCGGCCAGGAGCCGCTCCAGCCGGCGGTTCCCGCGCGTGGGGGCGCTGATCCGGACCGGCGCGATCGCTTCCCGGGGGGCCTGCGGCGCGGGCGCGCTCACGCGGCGCCGACCGGCGAGCCGGCGCGCTCGGCGTGCAGCGCCATGAACTCGCGGTGGACGCTGCGCGGCGCCCTCCCGTCGGCCGGGACCCGCCGCCGCCAGCGGCCGTCCGCCTGCAGGTCCCAGGCGTTCGCCTCGTCGGCCAGCGAGCGCTCGAGCACGGCGAGCACCTCGTCGCGCACCCGCGGGTCCTCGACCGGGGCCACCAGCTCCACCCGGTCGTCGAGGTTACGGGGCATGAGGTCCGCCGAGCCGATCAGGACCACCGGGTCGGAGTCGGGGCGCTCGAAGGCGAAGATCCGCGAGTGCTCGAGGAAGCGGCCCACCACCGAGACCACGCGCACGTTCTCCGACACGCCGGGCACGCCGGGGCGCAGGCAGCAGATGCCCCGCACGTTCAGGTCCACGCGCACGCCGGCCTGCGAGGCCCGGTACAGCGCCTTGATGCACTCGCGGTCCACCAGCGCGTTCATCTTCAACGCGATCCGGGCCGGGCTCTCCGGCGTGTGGGCGGCGATGGTGCGCTCGATCTCGGCCAGGACTCCGTCGCGCAGGAAGTTGGGCGCCACAAGCACCTTGCGATAGCGCCGCGGACGGGCGTAGCCGGTGAGGAAGTTGAACATGTCGGCCACGTCGGCGGCCAGCTCCGGGTCGGTGGTGAACAGCCCGAAGTCGGTGTACAGCCGCGCCGTCTTGGTGTGGTAGTTGCCGGTCCCGATGTGCAGGTAGTGGCGCACGCCGTCGCCCTCCCGGCGCACGATCAGCAGGCACTTGGCGTGGATCTTCAGGCCCGGATGGCCGTAGACCACGTGCACGCCCGCCTCCTCCAGCGCCCGCGCCCACTGGATATTGGCCCGCTCGTCGAAGCGGGCCTTGAGCTCCACCAGGCACACCGCCTGCTTGCCCTGCTCCGAGGCGCGGATGAGCGCCGGCACCAGCGGCGAGTCGTCGCTGGTGCGGTACACGGTCTGCTTGATCGCCAGCACGTCCGGATCGGCGACCGCCTGGTCCACGAAGCGCTCGACCGACGAGGAGAACGAGTCGTAGGGGTGGTGGACCAGGATGTCGCCCGCGCGCATGGCGGCGAAGAAGTCGACCCCGTTGCCCTCCTCGCTGCGCAGCCGGGGCTGGGTCACGGGCGTCCAGGGCGCCTCGCGCAGCTCGCCGAAGCCCGGCAGCTCGACGATCTGCCACAGGTCGTTGAGGTCCAGCGGGCCCTGGACCTCGTAGACCTCGCGGGCCTCCACTCCCAGCGCGCTGGCCAGCTCGTCGCGCAGGGCCTCGGGCATGCCGGCCCCCACCTCCACGCGGACGATCTCGCCGAAGCGCCGGCGCCGCAGCTCGGCCTCTACCGCCTCCAGCAGGTCGTCGGCCTCGTCGGACACGGTGAAGTCCGCGTCGCGAGTGACCCGGAACATGCTGTGGTCCAGGATCTCCATGCCCGGGAAGAGCACGCTCAGGTGCTCGGCGATGACCTCCTCCAGCGGGACGAACGTGGTCTCGCCCTCGGCCACCGCCACGAACCGCGGCAGCACCTCCTTGGGCACCTTCACGCGCGCGAACGTGCGTTGCCCGTTGACCGGGTCGCGCAGGCGCACCGCCAGCGACAGCGACAGGTTGGAGATGTAGGGGAACGGCCGCCCCACCCCCACCGCCAGCGGGGTGAGCACGGGGAAGATCTGGCGATGGAAGCGCTCCGACAGCGCCGCCCGCTCGGACTCGCCCAGGTCGTCCCAGCTCAGGAGCCGGATGCCGTGCTCGCCCAGCGCCGGGCGCAGCTGGCGCTCCAGGCACGAGCACAGGCGCTCGCCCAGCGCGCCCACGCGCTCTCGGATGCCGTCGATGGTCTCGCTGGGGGTCCGGCCGTCGGGCCCCGATCGAGACACGCCGGCGTCCACCTGCTCCTGCAGCCCGGCCACCCGGACCATGAAGAACTCGTCCAGGTTGGAGGTGTAGATCGCCGCGAACTTGGCCCGCTCCAGCAGTGGGACCCCGGGATCCTCGGCCAGCTCCAGCACCCGTTCGTTGAACTCGACCCACGAGAGCTCGCGGTTGAAGTAGAGCGCGCGGTCGTCGAGGTCGCCGCCGGCGGGCGCGGCCGGCGCCTGGCGGCGGGTGCGGGCGATTTCGGGCGAGCTCATCGGGACTCGGATCATCGTAGCCCCGCGAGCTCGCCCGCGCATGAATGCTTCGTAAACGTCAGTCTTCGATCAGCGGCGGCTCAGCCCGCAACGGCGCCGGTGGTGGCCGCGGCCCGCACCGGCCCCAGGCCGGCCAGGTCGGCCTCGAGCCGCACGACCAGCGGATGCCCCGGGATCGTCCGCTCGAGCCGGCGCAGGCTCTGCCTGTAGTGGTGCAGGCGGCGCGGGCGGGGCAGCTCCTGCACCTCGCCGGCCTGCGCCACCTGGGCCCGGTACTGGCGGACCTTGCTGACCTTGTCCGCGGCGAACAGGATCGCCGCCTCCTCGCCTGAGCCGGTGGCCCGCCGGCGCAGCGCGGACTTGCGCTCGCGGTAGGACCCCAGCCGCGGATCCTCGGTCACCGCGCCGACCAGCTCGGCCACGTCGCGGCCGAAGCGCTGGAGCAGGTCGCGCGACGTGACCTCGGTGCGCTCCACCGTGTCGTGCAGCAGGCCGGCGGCCACCAGGCGCTGGGGGGAGCCCACCTCCCGCAGGAGATGCGCCACCTCGGCCGGGTGCGTCATGAACGGCGCGCCGTCGAACCGGCGGCTCTGCCCGCGGTGCATCTCGTCCGCGTAGCACCACGCGGCCTGGGCGAGGGGGAGACCATCGAGGAAGCGGGGAATCGGAGTCACGGCGACGATCCTGGGGAGCCGAGCAACCTCGGCCCACCCAACGTACCGCGGCCCGCGAGCTCCCTTCGAGCGTGTGAACGAGAGGTGAACTCGATGGCCGCAAATAGCGGGTTCGCCGCGGGCGCGCCTACGCCGCCGCGGCCGCGATCCGCTCCAGGATCGCGCCCTCGCGCAGCCCGCCCTTGCCGATCTGCAGGGCCCGGCCCAGCTGGTCGGAGACCGTCTCCAGGATGAGGATCCCGGCCGGCAGCAGCCGCACCCGCTCGGCCTCCAGCTCGAAGCGCTGCGCCACCTCCCCGATCGGCGTCGTGGCCAGCACGCGCACGCCGCGCTCCAGCGTCTCGTGGTTCAGCTCGGCCCCCACCAGGCGCCTCAGCGACGTGGCCGACCCTCCCACCGCGACGGCCAGCGCCGGCGAGTCCAGCGCCAGGCCCTCGAACGTCCCGGCCACCACGGCGCGTACCGCCGTCAGCTCTTCGATCGCCGGCGGGTCGGAGTGCAGGTAGCTGTCGGCCAGGAGGCCCGACCCGATGCGGAACGAGGCGGACCAGCGGACGCCCTCGTCCACCGTCCCCACGGCGATCTCCGACGAGCCGCCGCCCACGTCCACCACCGCCACCTCGCCTTCCACGGGGTGCGTGAGCATCCGCGTGGCCCCCAGGAACGCCAGCCGGGCCTCCTCGTCTTCGTCCAGCACGTGCACGTCCACTCCCGAGCGCTCGCGCACGGCGTCCACCAGCTCGTCCCGGTTGGCCGCCGTGCGGATGGCGGCGGTGGCCAGGACCCGCAGGTCGTCGGCCTCCAGCTCGCGGGCCACGCGCACCTGGGTGGCCACCACCTCGGCCACCTCCTCCACCTTCCCGGGGGGGATGGCGTCGTCGCGCTTGAGGCCCTTGCCCTGGCGGGTGAACGCCCGCTGCTGGAGGACCTCCCGGAGGCGCCCGTCGGACGGCTCCGCTACCAGGAGCCGGGTGGTGTTGGAGCCGATGTCGATGCAGCCGTAGATCACGTGATGCGCCGGCAGCTTGTCATGATTGCCCGGTATGAGCGCGGCGATCAGCGTCCGGGGCCTGCGCAAGCGCTACGGCGACGTGGAGGCGGTGCGGGGCATCGACTTCGAGGTGGCGCGGGGCGAGGTGTTCGGCCTCCTGGGGCCCAACGGGGCGGGCAAGACGACCACCGTGGAGATCCTCGAGGGCTACCGCGAGCGCAGCGGCGGGGAGGTGGCGGTGCTGGGCCACGACCCCGCGGGTCGCGCGCGCGAGCTGCGCGAGCGGGTGGGCATCGTGCTGCAGAGCACCGGCATGTACCGCCACATCACGGTGCGGGAGGCGCTGGACCATTGGGCGGGCTTCTACTCGCGCGCGCGCGAGGTCACCGAGGTGATCGCGCTGGCGGGCCTGGAGGAGAAGGCCGGCGAGCGGGTGAACCGACTGTCGGGCGGGCAGCTGCGGCGCCTGGACTTCGCGCTGGCGCTGATCGGCGACCCCGAGCTGATCTTCCTGGACGAGCCCACCACCGGCTTCGACCCGGTCGCGCGGCGCCAGGCCTGGGACACGATCCGCTCGCTGCGGGCGCTGGGCAAGACCGTGCTGCTCACCACCCACTACCTGGACGAGGCCCAGGAGCTGGCCGACCGGGTGGCGATCATCAAGGACGGCCGGCTGCTGGCCGAGGGCGCCCCGGGCGAGCTGGGGGCCGGCGGGGACGAGCGCTACCGCGTCTCCTACCGCAACGGCGACGGCTCGCTGGTGGTGGAGGAGACCGACGATCCCACCACGCTGCTCCACCAGCTCACGGCCGCCGCCCTAGCCCGGGGCGAGCGGCTGTACGAGCTCTCGGTCACGCGGCCGTCGCTGGAGGACGTGTACCTGGAGCTGACCGCCGACGTGACGCCCACGCCGCCGGCCGGGGTGGCGCATGACTGAGGTCGCGGCCCTCACCTGGCGCCAGTACCGGCTGGAGCGCCGGCTGTTCTGGCGCAATCCCAGCGCCGCCTTCTTCAACTTCCTGTTCCCGCTGATCCTGCTCGGGCTGTTCGGCGCCGTGTTCTCCGGCAACCAGCACGACCTGAACGTGATCGTGCCGGGGATCGCCGGGCTGTCCGTCATGTCCACCACGTTCACCGCGCTTGCCTTCAACCTCACGTTCCTGCGCGAGCAGGGGGTGCTCAAGCGGATGCGCGGGACGCCGCTGCCGGCGGGCGTCTACCTGGGCGGCCTGGCCGCCAGCGCGGTCACGAACACGGCGCTGCAGGTCACGATCATCACTCTCGCCGGCAAGCTGTTGTTCGGGATCCCCTGGCCCCGGGACTGGCCGGAGCTGGTCCTGTTCGCCGCGGCCGGCGTGGTGTGCTTCGCCTCGCTGGGCGTCGCGCTCTCGCACGTCATCCCCAACTTCGACTCGGCCCCGGCCTACGTGAACGCGATCTTCCTGCCCACGATCTTCATCTCCGGCGTGTTCTACGACGCCGCCTCCGCGCCCGCGTTCATCAAGGACATCGCCGAGGGCCTGCCGCTCAAGCACGTGATCGACGGGCTGTCCGGGGCGATGGTGACCGGCAAGGGCATCGGCGACCACCTCAGCGGGCTGGCGGTGATCGCGGTGTGGGGCGCCGCGGGGATCTTCCTGGCGATCCGCGGCTTCAGCTGGGACCAGCGCCGCGACTGATGGCCGCGCCGGACTCGGTCAAGCGGCGCTCGCGCGCGCACTTCGACCGCTGGGCGCGTCGCTACGAGCGCGACCCCGTGTCGCGGTTCATCGGCGGCGCCCAGGCGCGGGCCCTGCAGGCGCTGGAGTTGACGAGCAGCGACCGGTTCCTGGACGTGGGCTGCGGGACCGGCGCCGCGGTGCGCCGGGCGGCGGGCCGTGTGGAGCGCGCGGTGGGGGTCGACCTCTCCGAGGCGATGGTGGCGCGGGCGCGCGACCTGGCCGGCGCCGACGCGGGGGCGGAGTTCGTGGTGGGCGACAGCGAGCGGCTGCCGTTCGCCGACGGCGAGTTCACGGCGCTGCTGTGCACGACGTCGTTCCACCACTATCCCCACCCGGACACCGCCGTGGCCGAGATGGCGCGGGTCCTGGAGCCGGGCGGGCGAGTGGCGATCGCCGACGGCGCGGCCGACCGCACGGCGACCCGGA
>VAXS01000271.1 GCA_005883255.1 Actinomycetota bacterium
GCCTTCGGCGTCAACTACGGGCTCAACCGCGTGCGCTTCCCCGCCCCCATGCCGGTGGGCGACCGGGTGCGGATGCGGCTGAAGCTGGCGGCGGTGGACGACATCGCCGGCGGGGCGCAGTTCACCACCGAGCTCACCTTCGAGCGCGAGGGCGGCGACAAGCCGGTGTGCGTGGCCGAGTCGCTGACCCGCGTGTTCACCGGGGGACAGGGCTGAGCCTGGACGCCGCGGGCCCGCGGGCGTACGCTCGGGAGCCGATGAGCCCGCTCCTGCTCGTGGCCTGCGCGGTGCTGCTGGTGGTCATCGTCGCCTCGCTGCCCGCCCCGCCGCGCCGCCGGCGCCAGGGCGTGGACTACGAGGCGATGGCCGAGGTCGAGAGCCACGACGTCGACGACATGGTGGACGCCATCGCCGAGCGCCGCGCCCGCGGCGGGCGCCGCCCGATCGGTGAGGAGCTCGCCGACGAGCTGCTGCGCGGGACCTGGGACTGAGCGTGGGCGAGCGCAAGGCGTCGGACCTCTTCGTCGAGTGCCTGGAGGCGGAGGGCGTCCGCTACGTGTTCGGGATCCCGGGCGAGGAGACCCTCGACCTCAACGAGTCGCTGGCCGACTCCGCCATCCAGTTCGTGCCGGTGCGCCACGAGCAGGGCGGCGCCTACATCGCCGACGCCGTGGGCCGCCTGTCCCACTCCGCCGGCGTGTGCCTGGGGACGCTGGGGCCGGGCGCCACCAACCTGGTGACCGGCGTGGCCGACGCCTACCTCGACCACGCGCCGCTGGTGGCGCTCACCGGCCAGGGCGACCTCGACCGCATGCACAAGGAGAGCCACCAGTACATCGACGTGGTCTCCCTCATGCGCCCGATCGTCAAGTGGAACGCCAGGATCAACTCGCCGGCGATCATCCCCGAGGCCGTC
>VAXS01000122.1 GCA_005883255.1 Actinomycetota bacterium
GAGGAGCAGGACCCGCACCTCGCCGCGGTAGCCGGCGTCGATCAGGCCCGGCGCGTTCACCAGCGCGATGCCGTGCTTGGCGGCCAGGCCCGAGCGGGGCAGCACCAGGCCGGCGTGGCGCTCGGGGATCTCGAGCGCGATGCCGGTTCGCACCGAGGCCCGCCCGCCGGCCGGCACCGTGGCCGCCTCGGCGGCGTACAGGTCGAAGCCGGCGTCGTCGTCGTAGGAGCGGCTGGGCAGCCGGGCGTCGGCCTCCAGCCGGCGGACGGCCAGCCTCATGCCCGGCCGTTCACCGCGTAGCGCTCGAAGCGGCGCGCGACGGTCTCGGGCAGGCGGGCCCTCACGCGGACGCCGTCCGGCGTGTCCTCGCGCTCCAGGCCGTCGGCCAGGTCGTGCAGCTCCGCCAGCGGAGCCCCCTCGTCGTACCCGAAGAGCAGCTCGACCGGCCGGAGCGAGCGCCGGAACTCCGCCTGCACCCGCTCCGCCAGGTCGTCCAGGCCCTCGCCGTCGAGCGCGCTCACCAGCGCCGCGTCACGGTGGCGGAAGTTCAGCTCCCGGCGGCGCTCGGCGTCGATCGCGTCCGCCTTGTTGAGCACCAGCAGCCGGGGGACGCCGCCGGCCCCGATCTCCTCCAGCACGTCCTCCACCGCGCGGACCATCTCCACCAGCTCGTCCTCGGGCGCCGAGGCGTCGACCACGTGCAGGATCAGGTCGGCGCGGCGGGTCTCCTCCAGCGTGGCGCCGAACGCGTCCACCAGCTGGTGAGGCAGCTTGCGGATGAAGCCGACGGTGTCGGTGATCAGCACGGCCCGCCCGTCCAGCCGCGCGGTGCGCGTGGTGGGGTCGAGCGTGTGGAACAGCCGGTCGCCCACGCCCACCTCGGCCCCGCTGATGGCGTTCAGCAGGGTCGACTTGCCGGCGTTGGTGTAGCCGGCGAGCGCCACCCGTGGGAGCGCCGCCCGCTCGCGCTCGGCCCGCATGACCTGACGGGAGGCGCTCACCCGCTGCAGCCGGCGGCGCAGCGCGGTGATGCGATCGCGGGCCAGGCGGCGGTCGGTCTCGATCTGCGACTCGCCCGGGCCCCGGGTGCCGATGCCGCCGCCCAGCCGCTCCAGGTGCGTCCACAGGCCGCGCATGCGCGCCAGGTTGTACTCGAGCTGGGCCAGCTCCACCTGCAGCTTCCCGTCGGCGGTGTGGGCGTGGTCGGCGAAGATGTCGAGGATCACCGCGGTGCGATCGACCACGGGGACGCCCAGCGCCTCCTCCAGGGTGCGCTCCTGGCGAGGGGTGAGCTCGTCGTCGCAGGCCACGAGGTTCGCGTCCGCGTGGGCGATCGCCGCCCGCAGCTCGCCCACCTTGCCCGGGCCCACGTAGCTGTTGGGATGGGGGTGCTCGCGGTGCTGGACCATCTCCCCCACCGTGGCCACGCCGGCCGTCAGCAGCAGCTCGCGCAGCTCCGAGAGGTCGTCGCCGTCTGGGAGCGCCGCCACGCAGAACGCCCGCTGCCGCGCCCGCCCGGGGCGCGCGCCCGCGGCGTAGCGCGACTGCGATGTGCGGCCGTTGCGACTGCGATCCACTCTCCCCAATTGTAGGGTCGCGGGGTGGACGAGCCGAAGCAGGCCGGCGGACTGGCCTATCGGGAGGCGGGCCCACCGGCGGGCGAGGCCGCCGCGGGCACGGCTCTGCTCGTGCACGGCTGGCCGGAGTCCTCGTGGATGTGGCGGGGCGTGATGGGACCGCTGGCCGACGCGGGCTGGCGCGCGATCGCGCCCGACCTGGCCGGCTTCGGCGACTCGCCGGCGTATCCGCCGGGGACCTGGGAGCGCCAGATTCGGGCGCTGGACAACCTGTACGGCGCGCTCGATCCCGGGCCGGTGGCGCTGGTGGTGCACGACTGGGGCGGGCTGATCGGGCTGCGCTGGGCCTGCGATCGCCCGGCGGCGGTGCGCGCGCTCTGCATCTCCGACACCGGCTTCTTCCCCGACGGCCGCTGGCACGGCCTGGCCGAGACGCTGCGCACCGAGGGCGAGGGCGAGCAGCTGCTGGAGAGCCTGGATCGCGACGGCTTCGGCGCGCTCCTGAAGCAGGCCATCCCCGGCGTCGAGGACCGAGCGCTCGACGAGTACTGGAAGGGGCTCGCCGACCTCGAGCGCCGGCGGGGCACGCTCGAGCTCTACCGCTCCGGCGACTTCGAGAAGCTCGCCCCCTACGAGGGCCGGCTGGCCGCGCTGGAGGTTCCCACCTTGCTCCTGTGGGGCGCCGACGACCCGTTCGCGCCGGTGGCGGGCGCCCACCGGCTGGCGCGGGAGATCCCCGGCGCCGAGGTGGTCGTCCTGGACGGCACCGGGCACTTCGCGCCCGACCAGTCGCCCGAGGCCTACGCGGCCGCGCTGCTCGACTTCCTGGGCCGCGTCGCGGGCTAGCGGGCCAGGGCGCCGAGCCGCTCGACCGCCTCGACCAGGCGCTGGTCGGGCGTGGTCAGGCTGATGCGGAAGAAGCCTTCGCCGTTGGGGCCGTAGGCGCCGCCGGGCGACAGGACCACGCCCGCCCGGTCGAGCACGTGCTCGCAGTAGGCGGCCGAGGACTCGAAGCCCGCCGGCACCGGCGCCCACACGTAGATCGTGGCCTTGGGCGGGTGGACCTGGACGCCGATCTCGGCCAGCGCCCCGCACACCAGGTCGCGGCGGCGGCGGTAGAGCTCGCGCATCGAGGCCACCTCGGCGTCGGAGTCCGGCGAGAGCGCGGCGATCCCGGCCAGCTGCACCGCCTCGAAGTTCCCCGAGTCGACATTGGACTTCAGCCGCCAGTACTGCTCGATGGCCGCCGCGTTGCCCACGATCGCCGCGCAGCGCCACCCGGTCATGTTGTAGCCCTTGGACAGCGAGAACACCTCGACGCCCACGTCCTTCGCGCCCGGCGTGGCCAGGAACGAGGGCGCGTGGTAGCCGTCGAAGGTGATCTCCGAGTAGGAGTTGTCGTGGACGACCAGCACGTCGTGCTCGCGCGCCAGCTCCACCACCCGCTCGAAGAACCCGGGCGGCGCGATCGCGCCCGTGGGGTTGTTCGGGTAGTTGAGGAACATCAGCTTCGCCCGGGCGAGCGCGTCGGCGGGGATGGCGTCCAGGTCGGGGACGAACCCGAGCTCCGGCACCAGCGGCAGCAGGTGCGGCTGGGCGCCCACCAGCAGCGGCCCGGCGGTGTAGACCGGGTAGCCGGGGTCGGCGGCCAGCGCCAGGTCGTCGGGGTCCAGGAAGGCGCTGTTGAGGTGGAAGATGCACTCCTTCCCCCCGATCGTCGCCATGACCTCGGTGGCCGGGTCGAGGTCTACGTCGAAGCGCCGCTCGTAGAAGTCGGACACGGCCTCGCGGAAGTCCGCCCGCCCCCGGTTGGAGGGGTAGCGGTGGGTCTCGGGCTCGGTCACGGCCTCCTGCATGGCCTCGACCACCAGGGCCGGCGTGGGCCGGTCGGGGTCGCCGATCCCCAGCGAGATGACGTCCACCCCCGCTTCGCGCTTGGCCGCGATCTTGCGCTCGAGCTCGGCGAACAGGTAGGGCGGGATGCGCTCCAGGCGCCTACTGGGCCGCATCCAGCTCCTCCACCAGCTCGGGGGCCAGCTCGCCCCGGTACACGGGCCGCGCCCAGCCGCTGAGGTCGACGTGCAGGTCCTCCCCCACGTCGACCTCCAGTTCCCCGCCATCCAGGCGCACGGTCACCGGGCTCTCGCCGCCGCGCAGCACGTGGGCCACGGCGGCGCCGCTGGCGCCCGTCCCGGACGAGAGCGTCTCCCCCACTCCGCGCTCGAAGATCCGAGCTCGGACCACGCTGGGCTCGACCGCGCGCACGAACGAGACGTTGGTCCGGTTGGGGAACAGCCGGTGGCGCTCGATCTCCGGACCGATCGCCGCCACGTCGAGCCGCTCGAGCTCGTCGCCGTCCACGAAGATCGCGCACTGCGGGTTGCCCACCGACACGTGCTGGAAGCTCCAGGTGCGCCCGCCCGCCTCCAGGGTGCCGCGGCCGTCGTCGCCGCCGGAGGGGAAGTCGGGCGAGCGCAGCCGGGCCCGGCCCATGTCCAGCGTGCAGGTGGTCTCGCCCGTGATCGTGGGACGGATCTCGCCGGCCGCGGTCTGGACCGAGAACGCGCGGGCGTCGGTCCAGCCGCGCCGGCGCAGGTAGAGCACGGCCTGGCGGGCGCCGTTGCCTGACAGCTCGGCCTCGCTGCCGTCGGGGTTGAAGATGCGCAGCCGCGCCACGTAGCCCTCGCCGTCGGGCGGCGACAGGAGCAGGACGCCGTCGGACCCGATGCCCCGGTGGCGGTCGCACAGCCCCCGCACGCGCGCTGGGGTGAGCTCCCACGGGAGCTGCGCCGCTTCGACGATGACGTAGTCGTTGCCCAGGGCCTGCCATTTCTCGAACGTCACGGGCGCCGGAGTGTATTGGCGAGCTCCTCGATCTCAGCCGCGACGTCCTCGTCCCCGCGGCCCGTGACGTCGAGCACCCAGACGTCCGCCAGCTTGCGCATCCAGGTGTGCTGGCGCTTGGCGAAGTTGCGCGTGCGGCGCTTCATCGCGTCCACGTCGCCGGCGAGCAGCTCCTGGAAGCCCAGCGCCTTGCGCGCGGTCTCGGATGCGCCCGCGGCGTGCGCGCGGAGCACCTCCTCGCGCGCGCCCGCGGCGAGCATCGCGTCCACGCGGGCGTCCACCCGGGCGTAGAGCTCGACGCGGTCCAGGGTCAGTCCCACCAGCAGGGTGGGGTGGCGGGTATGGGCGGTCCACAGCTGCGACTCGGCCTCGGGCGGCTCCAGCTCGCCGGCGTCCGCCAGCTCCAGCGCCCGCACGATGCGCTGGCGGTCGTGGGGATCGATGGCCTCCGCCGCCCAGGGGGCCCGCTCGACCAGCACCGCGTGCAGGCCCGGGGCGCCGCGGGCGGCCACCTCGGCCTCCCAGCGCTCGCGGGCGCCGGGGGGCGGCGGCGGGCGCAGGTCGAGGTCGGCGAGCGCCGCCCGCAGGTACAGCCCCGTGCCCCCCACCACGATCGGCCGGCGGCCGGCGTCCAGCAGGCCGTCGATCTCGGCGTGCACGAGCTCCGCGTACTCGCCCACGCTGAAGCGGGCGTCGATTCCCACCCCGGTGGGGCCGAAGATCGCGATGACTGCGGGCCTCACGCGAGGAGTATGGTCAGTCGCATGGGAGTGCGCATCGCCGCTGGACTCTCGACCGACGCCGACGCGCGCGTGGGCGCGATCGAGGCGGCGGCCAGCGCTCGCGACGCGCTCGACGGCGAGCACGCCGACCTGGCGCTGGTGTTCGCCTCCGGCGCTCACCTGGCGGCGCCCGAGGCCACGCTGGAGGGCGTCCACGAGGCGCTGCTCCCGCGGCGGCTGGTGGGCTGCGGCGCCGGCGGGGTGCTGGCCGCGGGCCGCGAGCACGAGGACGGCACGGCGGTGGCGGTGTGGGCCGCGGCGGTGGACGGCGCCCTGGCCGAGCCCTTCCGGGCCGAGGCGGAGGAGATCGACGGCGGCTGGGCGGTCGAGGGGCTGCCCAACCTCGACGGGGCCGACGGCGCCGTCCTGCTCCCGGATCCCTACAGCTTTCCCACCGACCGGGTGCTGGACGAGCTCGCCGGCCTGGCGCCGGGCGTGCCGGTGGTGGGCGGGCTCTCCAGCGCGCGCACGCTGGAGGGGTCGAGCGCGCTGTTCTACGACGACGAGGTGATCGACGGCGGCGCGGTGGGCATCCGCTTCGAGGGGGTGGAGGTGCTGCCCTGCGTGTCGCAGGGCGCCGCTCCGATCGGCCCCGAGCTGACGATCACCGCCTGCGAGGGCCACGTGATCCACGAGCTGGCCGGGGCCCCGGCGCTGGCCAAGGTGCGCGAGGTCGTGGCCGCGCTGTCGGCGCGCGAGCGGACGCTGGTGGCGGAGGGGCTGCTGGTGGGCCTGGTCATCGACGCCGGCAAGCCGGAGTTCGGTCCGGGTGACTTCCTGGTGCGCGGTCTGCTGGGCGCCGATCCCGACACCGGCTCGATGGCCGTGGGCGCGCCCGTGCACACCGGACAGGTCATCCGGCTGCACGCCCGCGACGCCGAGTCGGCCAACCGCGACCTGCGCCGTTCCCTGGACACCACGCTGGAGGCGCTGGGCGGCGCCCCGGCGCGCGGCGCGCTGTGCTTCAGCTGCAACGGGCGGGGCCAGGCGATGTTCGACGTCCCCGACCACGACGCCGGCCTTCTCGCCCGGGCGCTGGAGGGAGCGCCGGCGGCCGGGTTCTTCGCCGCCGGCGAGATCGGTCCGGTGGGCGGCGAGTCGTTCCTGCACGGGTTCACGGCGACGGTGGCGGTCTTCGGTCCGTGAGCGGGCGGGGGGCGCGGTGAAGGTCGCGGGCGCGACCGCGCTCGTCACGGGCGCGACCGGCGGGCTGGGGGCGGCGATCGCCCGCGGCCTGCGCGCCCGGGGCGCCGAGGTGATCGTGACCGGGCGGCGCGCCGACGTGCTGGAGGAGCTGGCCCGGGAGCTGGGCGCCCGGCCGGTGGTGGCCGACGTCGCCGACCGCGACGACGTCGCTCGCCTGGCCCGCGAGTGCGACGAGGTGGACGTGCTGGTGGCCAACGCCGGGCTGCCCGCGGACGGTCCGGCGCTGGAGTACACGCCCGAGCAGATCGACCGGGCCGTGGACGTGAACCTGCGCGCTCCGCTCCAGCTGGCGCGGGCCCTGGCCGAGCCCATGGTGGCGCGAGGGCGGGGCCACCTGGTGTTCATGTCGTCGCTCTCGGGGAAGGTGGCGACGGCGCACTCCGCGCTCTACTCGGCCACCAAGTTCGGCCTGCGCGGCTTCGCCTCGGGCCTGCGGCAGGACCTCCGCGGGACGGGCGTCGGGGTCTCGTGCGTGTTCCCGGGGCCGATCCGCGAGGCGGGCATGTTCGCCGAGACCGGAGTGCGGATGCCGGTGGGCGCCGGCACCCGCAGCCCGGAGCACGTGAGCCGCGCGGTGGTGCGGGCGATCGAGCGCGACGTGGCGGAGATCGACGTGGCCACGTTGCCGGCTCGGGTGTGGACGATGCTCGGGGGCGTGGCGCCGGCCACGCTGGCCCGGATCAACCACCGCTTCGGGGCACCGACGTCGCCGCGGCGATCGCCGGCAGCCAGGCGCACCGGGCGAAGCGGTAGCTACGGCTGCGACCGGGTGGCGATGTCGTCGTCCGGCGGCTCGTCGACGGCGACGGTCGTGGCGGCGGCGCGGCCCCCGTTGGCGCCGTTCTCGGTCACCGCGGCGATGGCGTTGAGCACCTCGTCGGCCAGCCGGGGGCCGTCGGTGGCGCGCATCGGGGTGGCGGAGATCCGGACGACGACCTCGTCGCCCACGAACTCCTCGAGCTCGATGTCGGGGTCGTTGCGGACGTCGACGCTGATCGCGCGCTCGAGCTCGTCCTGCACGGCGCTGGGCCGTACGGCGGCCGGGAGCCGGGCGCGCATGTCCACCGCCGCCGGCTCGCGCAGCGGCGTGACCGCCACCGCGAGCACGACGCTGTTGGGGACCATGATCGCGTCCTCGCCGCTGGCCAGGGTGGTGTAGAGCAGGCCCAGGGTGGAGACCACGCCCTCCAGGCGGCCCGCCAGCGGTCCGCCCTGCAGGCGCACGCGGTCGCCCACCCGGAAGGGGCGAGCGCTGAGCATGACGGTGCCGGCGATGAGGTTCCCCAGCGTCTGCTGGGCGGCGAGACCGAAGATGACGGCGGTGAAGGCGCCGCCCACGGCGATGGTCTTCGGCTGAAGGCCGGCGATGTTCATCGCCGCCAGCAGCGTGACCCCGATGGTCAGGAGGCGCAGGAGGAAGCCGACGGTGCCCGCGGTCCCGGGGTCCAGCCGCCGGAACAGGACGGGGCCGGCGGCGCGCCCGAAGTCGCGCGCGAACGTCCAGCCCAGCACCAGCAGGGAGATGACCGTGAGGATCCGGATCGGCAGGTCGATGCCGAACAGGTCCATCCGCAGCTTGTAGATCACCAGGACGCCCGCGAGCAGGGGCAGCAGCACCAGCGCCTGGCGCCGGGCCTTGCGGGCGGCGCGCTGGCTGATCTGACGGGCCAGCCCCACCTGCTGCCAGGAATGGCTGCGCGTCTTGAACATGTCCCCGAGCGCTGCCGGGCGCTGTCTCATTCGGTCCATCATGTCCCCCTTACAAACCCGATCGCGGGCAGGCGGTTTCACGCGGCCCATCCAGCCGCCCATCCACTGTGCTTCGCCCGGTTGGGCGATTCCTAAAACAGGGATTGCTGGCGGCGCCCAACTGGCTCGCCCTTCTCGGGCTCCGGCGGCGGGACCGGGCCGGCGGGATCCGAGCGCGCCGCCCGCGCCCCGCCGGCGCGGCGGGGCAGTCGCCGGCCCGCGCGCCGGGGCGCGCCGCTGACCAGGGCCGACAGCCGCTCGCGCTCGGCGGGTGTCGCGTAGGCCCCGCGGGCATACAGCCGCTCGTAGCGCGGAACCAGGTCCGGCCGCTTGGCGCGCAGCCAGTCGAACCAGATGTCGCGCACCTCCCCACGCAGGTGCAGGGCGATCCCGCCGATGTGGTCCGCCCCGGCCTCGCTGGCCAGCGCCACGATGCGCTCGACCTGCTCGGGCTGGTCGTTGACGCCCGGGATGAGCGGCGCCACCAGCACTCCGGTGGGGATGCCGGCCGTGACCAGCTCGGCGATCGCCTCCAGGCGCTTGCGCGGGTGCGGAGTGTGCGGCTCGGTCTGGCGCCAGGCCCGCTCGTCCAGCGTCGGCACCGAGAGGTTGGCCGTGAACCCCACGCGCTCGGCGAGCTCCGCGAGCAGCGGGAGGTCCCGCAGCAGCAGCGGCGATTTCGTGAGCACCGAGCAGGGCGTGTCCGAGTCGCGAAGCGCGGCCCACACCTCGGGCATCAGCCGGTAGCGCCCCTCGACCCACTGATAGGGGTCGGTGTTCGTCCCCAGCGCCACGTGCTCGCGCTTCCACGAGGGCCGGGCCAGCTCGGCCCGCAGGACCTCCGGCAGGTTGACCTTGACCACGATCTCGCGCTCGAAGTCCTCCCGGGCGTTGAAGTCGAGGTAGGTGTGCGTCGGGCGAGCGAAGCAGTTGTGGCTGACCACGCCGTTGGCGATGAAGTCGCCGGTCCCGGTGGTGATGTCGTAGAGCGGCAGCTCCATGCCCAGCGGCTCGATCGCCGTCACTCCGAGCCGAGCGTCGCTCTTCAGCGCGACCCCGAACATGTCGCGCTTGCGCGTTATCGCCGGATCGACCGTGTGGAAGAAGCGCAGGCGCTCCCGGAGGCCACCGCGGAGGCGGACGGTCTTCAGCCCGTTGGCGCGGCCGCGATCCTCGACGAGGGAGTCGAAGCCGAGCCGGCGCAGGCATTCCGTGGTCCGCTCGAGGATCGCCCGATCGGTATTGGAGATCCGAAGGACGCCCTGGCTGCAGGAGCCCTCCGCGTCGAAGATCCCGGCCAGGAAGCCCTTGCACCAATCCACGCTCGGCGACCAAGGCCAGCGGATCACGTCCCGCACGCGCTCCACCCGCGCCCGCGCCTGCGTGCGGATGGCGGTCATCGGACGCGCGCCGGCCATCGCGACGGGGAACGCGAACTCGTCGGTCTGCACCCCGAGCTCATCCAGATAGGCCCGCGCGCGCCGCAGCGCCTCGAGATCGGCGAGCGCCAGCCGGAAGCGGTGCACGTCCCCGTGCGGGCGGCCGGGCCGCTCGTACGAGTACGAGCCGACGTGCCCGTCACCCCGAATGAGGCCGCAGAGGTAGCCGCGCCGGTAGTCGGGCGTCGCCTCCGGCGGCGAGGCAAACCCACCCGTGCCCACGAGCTCGTTGCTCAGGGTCAGGTGGGGCCGGCGGCCGGCACCCTGCTCGAACCCCGTCACGTGCTTCCAACCCCGTCTGGTGAGGAACCGATGGTCCCCGCTCGCGATCAGCTCGGTTCCGTCCTCCAGAACGACCCGGTAGGCAGGCTTCACGGTCGACCAGCGGTCGAGCACGTGCGTGATCGTGTAGCTGCGGTACGACCCGTATTGGACCGTCCCGTAGATCTCCTCCCCCACCTCGAGATCCGCCAGCGGCTTCGTCCGCCCGTCGGCCATCAGGATGGGAGTGTCGCCCCCGGCGCAATAGGTGCACGCATGGGTGCAGCCACGGTACGGGTTGATCGTCCAGCGGAAGGGCATCCGCGACTGCTTCGGCACCTGGTTGAGCGCGGAGCGGCACTGGACCTCGTAGAACCGGACGTTGAGGGCCTCGGGGGCGTCGAAGCGGCGGACCACCGCCTCGTCGCGGTAGCCGGGCAGGCGCCGCGCCTCCTCCGCGCCGACTTGCAGGTTGTCCCAGCGCACGAACAGATGTTCGCACAGCGCGCGGACGCTCAGCGAACGCGAAAGGCGGCCGAGTCCCTCCGGCCGCCTCTCATGCCGTCCCTGGCAAGCTGATCAGTGTCCTCGTTGGGCTGCGGCTTCCAGTCCGCGCCCCGGGATCTGCAGTCTTGCGCGTCTGCCCGTCCCGCCGCAATCGAACAGTCGTCCGTTTCTGGGCGATTTGCAGGTCAAGCTGCCGCGGCGCGGGCCACCAGCGACTCCTCGCCGGAGAGCGTCTGGCTGGTGGCCGCCGCGATCTGCACGGGCACGATCTCCCCGGGCGCGGCGAGGCCGGTGAAGTTGACCACCTTGTTGTGGCGGGTGCGCCCGCGCAGGCGGGCGGCGTCGGTGCGCGAGGGGCCCTCCACCAGCACGTCCAGGCGCCGGCCCACGAACCGCTGGGCACGCTCGCGGGCGCGCTCCTGCACGACATCGACCAGCCGCTGCAGGCGCTCGACCTTCACCTCGTGCGGGACCTGGCCGGGCAGCTCGGCGGCCTCCGTCCCCCGCCGGGGCGAGTACAGGAACGTGAACGCACCGTCGAACCCCACCTGGTCCACGACGTCCAGCGTCTGCCGGAAGTCGTCCTCGGTCTCGCCGGGGAAGCCGACGATGACGTCGGTGGTGAGGGCGCAGTCGGGCACGTGCTCGCGGATCAGGGCGACCTTGCCCAGGTAGCGGTCGCGGTCGTAGGTGCGACGCATGGCCCGCAGGATCGGCGACGACCCCGATTGCAGCGGCAGGTGCACGTGCTCGCACACCGCGGCCAGCTCGGCGTGGGCGCGGGCGACGTCCTCGCGGATGTCCTTGGGATGCGGGCTGGTGTAGCGGATCCGCTCGATTCCCTCCACCGCGTCCACGCGCGCCAGCAGCTGGGCGAAGGTCACGCGCTCGTCGCGCGGCAGGTCGCGTCCATAGGAGTTGACGTTCTGCCCCAGCAGCGTGACCTCGCGGACGCCGTCGGCCGCCATGCGCTCGACCTCGGCCACGAGCTCGCCC
This sequence comes from Actinomycetota bacterium, assembly GCA_005883255.1. GTDB lineage: Bacteria > Actinomycetota > Thermoleophilia > Solirubrobacterales > Solirubrobacteraceae > AC-38. The sequence continues at coordinate 11,362 of VAXS01000122.1, forward strand.
GCCGGCCGCGAGACCTCGCGTCCGCGCGTGGACGGCACGATGCAGTAGGCGCACACGCAGTTGCACCCGACCGAGATCTGCAGCCAGGCCTGGAACTCGCGTGTGCGCTTCTCCGGGAGGTGCCCGGTGAACCCCTCGAACTCGAAGAAGCCCTGAGCGGTGATCGAGTCGGAGGTCAGGAACTCGGCGAGCTTGTGGACCTGACCGGGCCCGAAGGCGACGTCGACGAAGGGGAACTGGCGGAACACCTCGTCCTTGACGGACTGCGCCCAGCAGCCGCCCACGCCCACGACCACGTCCGCGCGCCGGCGCTTGATCGCCCGCGCCTCCTGCAGGTGCGCGATGAAGCGCTCGTCGGCCTTCTCGCGGATCGAGCAGGTGTTGAACAGGATGAGGTCGGCGTCCGGGCGGGCGGGTGCCTCCTCGTAGCCCAGCGACTCGAGCATCCCCTTCATCCGCTCGGAGTCGTGCTCGTTCATCTGGCACCCGAACGTGGTGACGTGGTAGGTCGCCATCGCCGGCTGAGGGTAGCGCGCGGCTAGCGGGCGTAGTCCACGGAGCGGGACTCTCGCACCACCGTGACCTTGATCTGTCCGGGGTACTCGAGCTCCTGCTCGATCTCGCGGGCGATCTCGTGGGAGAGCAACACCGCGGCGTCGTCGTCCAGGGCGCCGGGCTCCACCATCACGCGCACCTCGCGGCCGGCCTGCATCGCGTAGACCTTCTCCACGCCGGGGTGGCGCTCGGCGATCGCCTCCAGGTCGCGCAGGCGCTTGACGTACTGCTCCAGCGACTCGCCCCGGGCGCCGGGACGGCCGCCGGAGAGCGCGTCGGCCGCCTGCACGATCACCGCTTCCACGGTCTGGGGCTCCACCTCGTTGTGGTGGGCCTCCATGGCGTGGGCGACCGCCTCGGACTCCCCGTGCTTGCGCGCCAGGTCGCCGCCCACCAGCGCGTGGGGACCCTCGATCTCGTGCGAGACCGCCTTGCCGATGTCGTGCAGCAGCGCCGCCCGGCGGGCGGTCTTCACGCTGGCCCCGAGCTCCGAGGCCATCATCCCCGCCAGCTGGGAGACCTCGACGACGTGCGCCAGGACGTTCTGGCCGTAGGACGTGCGAAAGCGCAGGCGGCCGAGCAGGCGGATGAGCTCGGGGTCCAGGGCCTCGACTCTGGCCTCCAGCACCGCCTCCTCCCCCATCTCGGCGATGTGGTCGTCGAGCTCCGACTTGGCCTGGTAGTAGGTCTCCTCGATGCGCGCCGGGTGGATGCGGCCGTCGGCGAGCAGCTTCTCCAGCGTGAGGCGCGCGGTCTCGCGCCGGACGCCGTCGAAGGCGGATAGCACCACCGCGTGAGGCGTCTCGTCGATGATGAAGTCGACGCCGGTGAGGGCCTCCAGCGCGCGGATGTTGCGGCCCTCGCGGCCGATGATGCGTCCCTTCATGTCGTCGGACTCCAGCTGGACCACCGAGACCGTGGTCTCGGCGGCGTGGCTGGCGGCCAGGCGACCCATCACGACCGACAGGAGGTTGCGCACGCGCCGGTCGGCCTCGCGCTTGGTCTCCTCCTCGACCTGGCGGACCACGCGGGCCGCGTCGTGCCGGGCCTGCTCCTCGACCTCCTTGATCAGGACCTGACGGGCCTGCTGGGCCGTGAGGTGGGCGATGCGCTCGAGCTCGCGCACGTGCTCGCGCTTGCGCTCGTCCTGGAGCTGGCGCTGGTGCTCGAGCTCGCGCTCGCGGTCCCCCAGGGTGCGCTCGCGCTTGGCCAGCTCGGCCAGCTTGACGTCGATCGCCTCCTCCTTGGAGATCGCGCGCTCCTCGATGCGGGCGATCTCGCCGCGCCGTTCGAGCAGCTCGTGCTCGACCTCCTCGGTGCGGACGGCGCTGCCGATCGGCGCGGGGTTGCCGGGCGCTCGGCGCCGGGCGGGCGCTCGGCCGGCGGCGGCGCGCGAGTGCAGCAGGGCGGCCGCCACGAGTCCCGCCGCCAGCAGCGCCGCCGCGATCACGATTGCCATTGCCGTTTCCTCTCCGTGGGCCGCGACCGGTCGCCGCGGGTCCACACGCTCTCCACTCGATTGGTGCGTCGGACCCGGACCGTGCGCGCCGCACGGGGCCAGATGGCGGTGGCCGGGGCGGCCGCCGCCCCAGGGTTGTCGGCTAGTGGCGTCTGGTCGTCGCCGAAGGTGGGCCAGCGGCCCCGAACTCGGTTTGCTGTCGTGCCGTCAACACTGGTTCGTAAATGCGCTGTTTTGCTGGTCTTTCGTCGGCCTCACGGCCGGGTCGTTAGCTGGGATGGATCGTAGTGGGGGGATTGTCGCCGCGCAAACGAACGGGGGTTCGGGCCGTTGCGCGGCGGGCGGGTGGGCGGCTATCGTCGGTCGAAATCGACCCAGGAGGTCTTGCGCGTGCCTGATGCGGTGATGATCGACTTCCGGGGCCCCGGCATGGACGAGGGCCTCTACGACCAGGTCAACCAGCGGGTCAATCCTCCCGACAACCCTCCCGAGGGGCTGATCTTCCACTCGGCGGGCCCGCTGCCCGGCGGCGGTTGGCGGATCGTCGACGTGTGGGAGTCGCGCGACGCGTTCGATCGCTTCTTCGGGGAGCGGGTGCAGCCGACGGTGGCCGAGCTCGTGGGCCAGGAGGCGATGGCGCAGGGCCAGCCGCCCGAGGTCACGTCCTGGCCGGTCCACAACCACAACTCGGGCGGGGGCTAGCCAGAGGGCGGTTCGGCCCGGCGGTACGCCCGGATCGCGTCGTACGCGAGCTCGACCTCGTAGCCGCGGCGGCGCAGTAGGCCAAGGGCTCGGTCCGCCTCGCGGGGAGTCCGGGGTGGCTCGGGGAGGCGCCGGCGCAGGACCGCGATCGCCGCCTCGAGCTCGGCCTCCGGGTTCAGTTCCGCGAGGGCGGCGGCGACGAGCTCGGGCTCCACGCCGGCGGCCAGGAGCCGCTGTTCGATGCGCTCGGCGCCCCACTGGTCGAGCGTGCGCCGGTCCTCGGCGAAGCGGCGGGCGTAGCGGGCGTCGTCGAGGTAGCGCTGGCCGGTCAGCTCGGCGACCGCGTGCTCGGCGGTGGCCGGATCGACGCCGCGCGCCGCCAGGTGGCGCCGGACCTCGATCTCGGTGCGGTCGCGGCGCGCGAGGTGGCGGTAGGCGAGGTCGAGCGCGTGCTGGAGGCGATCCTCGGCGTCGAACAGCGGGTCGGCGCTGGCGGCTTCCATTCGCGCCTCTCCCCTACGCCGCCTTCTCGCTCGCCTCCTCCGGCGGGTCGACCGCCGCCAGCGGCGGCGAGATGTCGCGCTCGATCCCCAGCGCCTCGTAGATCTTCGCCTCGACCTCGCGGGCGACCTCGGGGTTCTCCTCCAGGTAGGCCTTGGCGTTGTTGCGGCCCTGGCCGATGCGCTCGTCGCCGTAGGAGAAGAACGACCCGGACTTGGAGAGCACGTCGTGCTCCAGCCCCAGGTCGAGGATGCAGCCGGCGCTGGAGATCCCCCTGCCGAACTCGATGTCGAACTCGGCCACCCGGAACGGCGCGGCGACCTTGTTCTTGACCACCTTGACCTTCACCCGGTTGCCCACCGCCTCGGTGCCGTCCTTGAGCGTCTCGATGCGGCGGATGTCGAGTCGCTGGGACGCGTAGAACTTGAGCGCGCGCCCGCCGGGCTGGGTCTCCGGCGAGTTGTGCACCACAACGTGGTCCACCAGGTAGGTGTGGTTGTCCTCGATTTGGAGGTCGAACCGGTCCCGCTTTCGGGGAGTGGGCGGCTTGCGGTACTTGCGCAGCACCGTCATCGGCGCCGGACGCAGGGTCGTCCGGGAGGCGAGGCGGGTCCCGTTCAGGTGCGCGTCGCTCGTGTCCGGGTGCCACTCGAAGCGACCACGGAAGTCGGGGTGCAGCTTGTAATCCAGCGAGGGATGGACGTAGGGAGCGATCCGTTCGTGCAGCGCTCGCGTGCGCTCACCGCTGAACAGCAGCTCGCGGTCGCGAACGGTCGGTCGCCCGATGCCCAGCTCCTCGAACCGATCGGCCAGCCGCTCCTTGTCGTCGCGTGACAAGGCCTTGTTGTAGATCACCGCCTTGCCGTGCCCCCAGCGCTCGTAGTGGCCGGAGAAGCTGCCGTCGTCGCAGTACCACGCGGCGACCGCGCGCTCGTCGAGCTGGGCGATCAGCTCGTCGCTGACGGTTCGACCTCCGGCGGTCGCGTAGACCGCCTCGTGCAGCCAGGCCAGCTGGTGCATGGGAATCGTGTCGAAGCCGATCCCGTTGCCGGTGGGAGCCAGCTTGTTCGCGAACGGAGCCAGCATCTCGTGCTTCCAGTCGCAGTACGCGAACTGCTTGACGCCGTGACCGACGCGGAAGTGCGGGTTGTGGTCCGACGCGAAGCGCAACGAGCCGTCCCCCAGGAGGCTTCCGAGAATGAGCTTGAGCTGGTCCTCGCGCAGGTCGTAGTGCTTCACTGCCGCGAGGACCTCGTCGCCCTCGGCGATCTCGTCCGCGGGCTTCTCGCCATCGGGAGTGAAGATCAGGTGGTTGGGGGTGCAGGCGAACTTCCGCTTGCCCGATCCGCCGCCGGCGGCGACCTCGAACTGCAGCCATTCGTCGGTCTCGCCGTTGTTGTAGTAGTCGACGATCTTCCGCGGAGCGATCTCGCCGGTCTCGGGATCCATCGACATGACCTCGACCGGCATTCGCTGGTTGACGATCTTGCCGATCTTCTCGGTGCTCCCGTCCGCCAGCACGACGCGCGCGTCGTAATGGAAGCAGCCGAACATGACCCCAACCTTCTCGCGGATCTGGTTGGTGAAGACGCAGAGCGTCTGGGTTCGGTTGAGGTTTCCCGCGAGCTTGCGCATCGCCTGGGACATCATTCGGGCCTGCAGGCCGACCGTCTGGTCGCCCATCTGGCCCTCCAGCTCGACTCGGGGCGTCAGTGCGGCCACCGAGTCGAGCGCCACCAGGTCGACCGCGCTGGAGCGGACGAGCATGTCGGCGATCTCCAGCGCCTGCTCGCCGTGGTCGGGCTGGGAGACGAGGAGCTCGTCGATGTCGACGCCGATCTCCTTGGCGTACTGCGGGTCCATGGCGTGCTCGGCGTCGATGAACGCGCAGACGCCGCCCATCTTCTGGGCTTCGGCGATCACGTGGTAGACGAGCGTCGTCTTGCCCGAGGACTCGGGGCCGAAGATCTCGATGATCCTTCCCCGCGGGACGCCGCCGATCCCCAGCGCCAGGTCGAGGGACAGGGCACCCGTCGGGATCGCGTCGACCTGGACCTTCGCCCCCTCGTCGCCCATCCGCATGACCGTGCCCTGGCCGAACTGGCGCTCGATCTGCTGCAGGGCGCCCTGTAGCGCCGCGTCGCGGGCCTGCGTGGTCTTGGTGTTGTCGGACATGCTGGCTCCTCTTCGCGTCAAGTCTCGAACCCAGCACGCTAGGCGGCGGGCCGGACGGCAAACGGCACGCTAGGAACGAGGGTGTGGAGCGGGTGCGGAGCGGTGTGAAATGGCTGCGTAGCGGGTGAGTCGAACATCACCCGGTTCCGTCCCCCGCGGGTGATGTGGGTAGGCGAACCGGCGGCTAAGGTCGCGCGCAGCGTTCTGGGGGAGGTGCGCATGGAAGCGTTCGACGTCACTCCGAGGCAGGCGGCTTGACGCCGCGGCTGCTGATCGAGCCGGCCCGGCTGGCCGGGCGGTCGCTGCTGCGCATGCAGTCCGACGAGCGGCTGGTCGACCTCACCCGCGCCGGGAACGACCGCGCGTTCGAGGCGATCGTCGACTGCTACCACCGCCCGCTCCTGCGCTACTGCTCGCGGCTGTTGCCGCCGGCGCGGGCCGAGGACGTCCTCCAGCAGTCCTTCTTCAACGCCTTCGCCGCGCTGCGCCGCGACGACGCCCGCATCGACCTGCGGCCGTGGCTGTACCGGATCGTCCACAACGCGGCGCTGAACGCGCTGCGGGAGAACGGGTGGTCACACGAGGACGTCGAGGCGCTGGCGGCCGCCCCGGACGGCCCGCACGAGGTGGCCGAGCGCCGAGACAGCCTCCGGGCGGTGCTCGAGGCCGTCCAGACGCTGCCCGAGCGCCAGCGCGACGCGATGATCCTCCGCGAGCTCGAGGGCCGCAGCTACGCGCAGATCGCCGCCGAGCTGCGGGTGACGGGAGGCGCGGTCCGCCAACTGCTCAACCGGGCCCGCAACACGCTGCGGGCGGGCATCGCCGGGCTCCCGACCGGGCCCTAGGACAGCTCCGCGCGCGCCAGCGCCTCGTACTCGGCGCCCGCGCGCGAGAGCCGCGAGCGGTACAGCGTCAGCGCTGGGGGTGCGAACCGGGCGGCCGGCGGGTCCGGCAGCGGGCGCGGGCGCATTCGCTCTCCCCGCCGCACCCGCGCCACCGTCACGTGCGGGCGGAAGGGTCGCGACTCGGGCCGGTAGCCCACCTCGGCCGCCAGCGCGTCGCTCACCCGGCCCTGCAGCTGGCCCAGCCGCCCCTCCGGGTCGTCGAGGTCGACGGCGAGCACCCGGGGACGGCGGTCCGGCAGCCAGGTCGCCTCCCCCACCGCCACCTCGCCGATCGGCATCGCGCCCGCCAGGGCGATCCGGCCGATGTGGCCGGCGTCGACGCCCGGCCTCCAGCCCAGGAAGCACAGCGTGAGATGTAGGGAGCGCGCGGGCAGGATCCGCAGCGCGGGCAGGTCCCCGCCCCGGTCGGCGGCCCAGCCGGCCAGCGCCTCGCGCACGTCGTCGGGCAGGTCCACCGCCACGAACAGGCGGACCTGCTCGCCGCCCGTCCGCTCGCCGCCGGCGCGCTCGCCCCGGCCGCCCCCCGCCCCCGCCGAGCGCCGCCGCCGCGCCGGGGTCACGCCCGCGCGCGCTCCGCCGCCGCGTCCGGGCCGGGGACCTCGTCGTCGCGCTCGCCTCGCAGCAGCCGGCGCAGGAGGTGCATGGCCACGGTCGTCGAGCGGTCGCGCACGTCCACCCGCCCTCCGGGGAGCTGCGTCGCCCGCTCGATCCGGCCGCTGTCGCGCTCGGCCACGCAGAAGCAGACCAGCCCCACCGGCTTCTCCTTCGTGCCGCCTCCCGGCCCCGCGATGCCGGTGATCCCCACGCCGACGTCCGCGCCGAAGCGCCCGATCGCGCCCTCCGCCAGCGCCCGCGCCACCTCGGCCGACACCGCCCCGTGGCGCGCGATCAGCTCCGCCGGCACGCCCGCCAGCTCCCGCTTGGCCGCGTCGGAGTAGGGGACCACCCCGCCCGCGAAGTACTCGGACGACCCGGCGCGCTCGGTGATCCGGGCCGCCAGCAGTCCTCCCGTGCACGACTCGGCGATCGCCAGCCAACGTACCGGCGGCCCCCGCAGCAGCGCCGCCACCTGCTCGCAGGCACGTGGTCACCTCGAGCCGCTCGACCGGGACCCCGGCCTCCTCCACCGCCCGCAGCGACGCCGCGATCTCCGACTCGGGGATGCCGAAGAAGCGCAGGATCGACTGGCGATACTCGGTCGCGCCCGCCACCGCGTCCCGGAACGCGTCGGTGCGCACCGCGCCCTTCCACATGGGCTGCAGCTCCCGCGGCGGGCCCGGCAGCACCACCACCGTCGGGCCGTCCCCGTCGGCGGGCGGGACCACCAGCCCGGGAGCCGTCCCCACCGGCTCGAGGATCGTGGCGCCCCGGGGCACCACGGCCTGCTTGCGGTTGGACTGCCGCACGGCCTCCTCGTCCAGTTGCGGCCAGCGGGCCAGCAGCGGACGGAGGATCTCGCGGATGCGGTCCTCCAGCGCCTCGTCCAGCACCATCTCCCGGCCCTGGAACTCGCCCGCCACCTGGGCGGTGAGGTCGTCGGCCGTCGGTCCCAGCCCGCCGCTGGTGACGATCAGGTCCACCCCCTCCTGGGCCAGGAAGGCCAGCGCCGCCCGCATGTCCCGCGGGCGGTCGCCCACCACCGAGATGTGGGCCAGCTCGACCCCCAGCTCGCGCAGGCGCTCGGACAGCCACGGGCCGTTGCGGTCGGTCACCCGGCCGCTGAGGACCTCGGTGCCCGTGACCACGATCCCGGCGCGGGCGGCCATCAGCAGGCGTTGTCGTTGGTCAGGAGGCGCCGGCCGCCCGGGGTGATGGCGAAGGTGGTGGCGGTGGGGCTGGGCTGCACGGAGAAGCGCTTGCCGTTCAGCGTCATGGTGAGCGAGGAGTTACCCACCGTGAGCTTGAAGCGCCTGGACTTGAAGGTCCGAGTGCCGTTGCCGGGAGTGAGCGTCTCGTTGACGATGAGCTGGTCGGAGGCGTTGCGGAGGCACACGTACACGTCGGAGGTGGGTGTGAGCCCCAGCACCGCGCTGGTGGGGACCACGGGAGCGGGCTTGGGCTGCGGGCGCGGGCGCGCCTTGTGCCGGGGCTGCGTCGCCACCGGGGTGCTTCCGTTGTCGTTGCCGATCGACCCGAGGACGATCAGCACGATCAGCAGCCCCACCACCGACGCCCCGATCAGCCACCCCCGCGGCACGCGGGGCGGGCGGGGCGGGCGCAGGCGGTGCTCCCGGGGCGGCCCGATCGCCTGCAGCTCGGCCTGGTCGGGCAGCGGCTCGTGGCGCTGCTTGTACTCCTCGACCAGCAGCCTCCCGTCGATGCCCAGGTAGTCCGCGTACGTGCGCAGGAAGCTCTTTACGAAAGTGGGCCCGGGCAGCATGTCCCACTCCTCGTTTTCGATCGCACGCAGGTACTTCGCCCGGATCTTCGTGGTCGCCTCGACCTCCGAGATGTCGATCCGGGCCCGCATCCGGGCCTCCTGCAATGTCGAGCCGATCTCGGGCATCTTCCAGGCGAACAAGGCTATCTCGGCGCTGCTCTAGGCTCTGGCGCCCGATGAGCACAGAGGCCCGCCCAGCGCCCGGCTCCGTCGACATCGCCACGCAGAGCCTGGCCCGGCCGGCCGCGGTGATGGCCGTCGGCACCGTCCTGTCCCGGCTCACGGGGCTGGGGCGGATCGCGGCGATGGCGTTCGCGCTGGGCGTGGCGGAGTCGCGACTGGCCGACTCCTACAACGTCGCCAACACGCTGCCCAACGTCCTCTACGAGCTGGTCCTGGGCGGCGTGCTCACGTCGGTGTTCATCCCGGTGGTGGTGAGCGAGCTGCGCACCAAGCCGCACGACGAGGCCTGGCGCTCGGCGTCGGCGATGGTGACGGCCTCCATCGCGGTGCTGGCCGGGTTGACCGTCCTCACCGTGCTGGTGGCGCCGTGGGTGATCGACCTGTTCACCCAAAGGGTCTCGGGGCGCCAGGCCGCCGAGCAGCGTGACCTGGCCACGTTCTTCCTGCGCGTGTTCGCCCCCCAGGTGGCGCTTTACGTCCTGTTGGGGGTGGGCACCACGGGCGGGGTGGCGCTGATGGCGCTGGCCTACTGGCCGTTCCTGCGCGCGCTCCCCGGGCGCCTGCGGGTGCGGCTGGACTTCCGCCACCCGGCGGTGCGGCGGCTGGCCCGGCTCTCCGCCTGGACGGTGGGCTACGTCATCACCAACACGCTGGGCTTCGGCGTCTCGTTCGCCCTGGCCAACGGCGTGCAGGGCGGCGTGACGGCCTACGTGACCGCCTTCGCCTTCTTCCAGCTGCCGATCGGGGTGGCGGCGGTCTCGATCGTCACCGCGCTGGTGCCGCGCATGTCCGCCCACTACGTGGACGGGGACGTCCGCGGGTTCGCCGAGGACGTGGGCCGGGGCCTGCGCTCGATCGCCCTGCTCCTGCTGCCCGCCACCGCCGCGCTGATCGTGCTTGCCCATCCGGCGATCACCACGCTGCTCGAGCACGGCGTGGTGCACTCGCACAGCGCCAACCTCGTGGCCTCGGTCCTGCAGATGTTCGCGATCGGCCTGCTGCCCTTCTCGCTGTACCAGCTGCTGATGCGCGCGTTCTACACGCGGCAGGACGCCCGCACCCCGGCGCTGATCAACGTGGTGGGGAACGGGGTGACGATCGCGCTGGACTTCGCCCTGTTCCCGCTGCTGGACGTGCGGGGCCTGGCCCTCGCGCACACGCTGGGCTACGTGGTGGGCTGCGTGGTGGCGGGACGGATCCTGCTGCGCCGCGTCGGCGGGCTGGACCGGCGGCGGACGCTCATGCAGGTGGCCCGGGTGGGCGCCGCTTCGCTGGCGTGCGCCGGGGCGATGGTCGCGGTGGTGGCGGTGCTGTCGACGGCGCTCGCGGCCGGGCAGGGGCGGGCGCTGGCCGAGCTGGTGCTGGGCGGCGGGATCGGGCTGGCCGTGTTCCTGGCGCTGGCGCGGGCCATGCACGTCGAGGACCTGGCGCTGTTCCGTCGCTTCCTGCCCGCTCGGTGAGCGCCGACGGGCACATCGGGGTGTATCCCCCGCTGGCGCCGGCGTCGCTCTGGCGGCGAGCCCGGCACGACTGGTTTCCACTCGACCGCCCGGGCCTGCGGCTGACCCACCTGGGACGGGGCGCTGTGTGGCTGGCGCTGGAGGCGCTGGGGCTGGGGCGCGGGAGCCGCCTGGCGATGCCGGCCTACCACTGCGGCTCGGAGGTGGAGGCCGCCCACCTGGCGGGCGTGGAGATCGACTTCTACCGCGTGGACGGGCAGCTGCGGGTGGACGCCGATGACCTGGCGCGCGCGGCCGCGGGTGCGGACGCCGTGTACCTGATCTCGCACTTCGGGTTCCCGATGGCCGAGGTCCCGGGGGACGCTCGGCTGGTGATCGAGGACGCGGCCCACGGGCTGTTCAGCGCCGACCCGGCGGGGCGACCGCTGGGCTCGCGGGGCGACGCGGCCGTGTTCGCCCCGCGCAAGTCGCTGGGCGTCCCGGACGGCGGCGCGGCGCTGGTGGGCCGCTCGCATGCGCTCCGGGACGTCGACCGCCGTCCGGCGCGCGGCGCGATGCTGCGCTCGGCGGCGTCCCTCACGGCCGGCTGGGCGGCGCTCTCCCGCGTGCCGCAGGTGCGGCGGGCGGCGGCGGGGCGGCGCCGCCACTACGCCGCCCTGCTCGGCGACCTGGCCGAGCTGGCGCCCGAGCCCTACCGCTCGCTGCCCGACGGCGTCGCGCCGCTGTACTTCCCGGCGCTGGCCGCCGACCGCGACCGCGCCATCGTCCGGCTACTCGAGCGCGGGGTCCGCGCGCTGGAGATCTGGCCCGTCCCCCACCCCATCCTCGATCGCCGGCGCCACGCCGAGCTCGAGCCGCTCCGCGCCGGCCTGCTCGCCCTGCCGGTCCACCACTCGCTGGCCGACTGGCATGTGGAGCGAGTGCGGGAGGCGGCCCGGAAGGTGCTGCTGGGCTAGCGTGGCGCCCATGGTGCGCGAGATCGTTCCCCCGGACACGGGCCTGGCGTTTGCGGCGATGCGGGCCCTGCGGACGGACCTTGCGGACGAGGCGGCGTTCGTGCGGCACGTGGACGAGGTGCAGCGTCCCGAGGGCTACCGGCTGGTGGGCGCGTTCGCGGAGGGGACGCCGCGCGCCGTCGCGGTGGCGGGCTTCCGCGTGGCCCACAGCCTCAGCTGGGGTCGCTTCCTCTACGTGGACGACCTCTCCACCCTGCCCGAGGCGCGACGCCTGGGCTACGGGCGCGCGCTGCTGGATTGGCTGTCCACCGAGGGCCGACGCCTGGGCTGCGGTCAGCTCCACCTGGACTCCGGCGTGGGCCCCGAGCGCGGCGACGCTCACCGGCTGTACCTCAACGCCGGCCTGGTGA
>VAXS01000071.1 GCA_005883255.1 Actinomycetota bacterium
CCTGGAGGTTCTGCGCCGCCTCCAGCCCGCACGTCAGCCGCCCGCGCCCACCGGGCTGGCGCTAGCCGTAGCCGTTCCGCGTGGCCGAAACTCGTCTGTGGTGCGCTGCCGCTCGTGCTGGCGCTAGCCGGTGGGGGCGACGGACCCGCCGCCCGCGCCGGTGCCGCCCGTCGAGCCGCCGCCACCACCGGTCGAGCCGCCCCCGCCGCCCGAGCCGCCTCCACCGCCGCCCGAGCCACCGCCGCCGCCGGAGCCGCCTCCACCCGAGCCGCTGGGGGCCGACCCGCTGGAGCTCGTCGAGCCACCACCGCCGCCCGCGCCCGCGCCGGCGCCGCTGCCGCTCCCACCACCGCCGGACCCACCGTTCGCGCTCCCGCCCGAGCCCGAGCCGCCCGCGTCGCTCGCGGACTGGTCCGGCGGCGTGTACGTCTTGCCCTCGGCCGCCGCCTGGGCCGCCAGCCGGTCGTTGATGATCGTGTCGGCGGAGACCATGAAGTCGTGCCAGATCTCGGCGGGAAAGGACCCGCCGACGACCGGCGAGCCGCCGAAGTCGTACTTCATCGGCTTGAGGCTGTCGGGGTAGCCCACCCACACCGCGACGGTCCAGCGCTGGTTGAAGCCCACGAACCAGGCGTCGCCGTAGTTCTCGGTGGTCCCGGTCTTGCCGGCCGCGAACCCGCCGGTCGCCGCCGCCTTGCCGGTCCCGCAGCACACCACGCCCTTGAGAAGCTCCGTCTCGGTGCCGGCGAGCTTGTTCGACACCGCCTTGATCTTGATCGTGCGGTTCGTGATCGTCCGGTGCGCCAGCGGGTCCTCCACCGAGGTGATTCCCACCGGCCCCTGCTCGGTGGCGCCCAGCGACCCCGTGACCTTCTTCCCTCCGTCGGCCAGGGTCTCGTAGGCGTGGGCCATGTCCAGCGGCGTCACGCCCTGCTTGAGCCCGCCCAAGGTGACCGCCGGGTTGGTCGACACGGGCGTCCGGATCCCCATCTCGCGCGCGATCCGGGCGATCCGCCCGGTCCCGACCTTGATCCCGACCTCGGCGAACACCGAGTTGTCGGAGTTGGCGGTGGCGTCGGCCAGGCTGCGCGAGCCCACGTAGTCGCCCTCGAAGTTGTTGACCACGAACTTCTCCTTGCCCCCGCTGCCGGGCACCGGGAAGATCTTCCGCTGGGAGGTCCAGACCGAGTCGGGGCTGATCCCCTCCCGCAGCGCGGCGGCCAGCACGAAGGCCTTGAACGCCGAGCCGGGCTGCCGCTGCCCCTGGGTGGCGAGGTTGAACGGCGACTGGTTGTAGTCCTTGCCCGGCCGGCCGCCGATCATCGCCCGCACCTCGCCGGTCTGGTTGTCGATCACCACCAGGGAGGCGCCGGGCCCGTTGGGATCGGAGAGGTGGTTGGAGACCGCCTGCTGGGCCGCCTGCTGGAGGTCGAGGTCGAGCGTGGTGTGCACCTTGAGACCGCCGGAGAACGCCTTGGTGGCCCCGAACCGGTCCACCACCTGGGACTGGACCCAGGACGTGAAGTACGGCGCCTTGGAGTCGACGCTCGGGAGCTGGATCGTCGCCGAGGTGGGGAGCGCCTGCGTGATCGACTGGTAGTAGTCGCTGCGGTCGATGTAGCCCTGCTGCCGCATCTTGAGCAGCACCTCGTCGCGGCGCTTGCGGGAGGCCACGGGATGGGCCACCGGGTCCCAGGCGGCGGGCGAGGCGATCATCCCGGCCAGCTGCGCCGACTCCGCCGGGCTGAGCAGCGACGCGCAAGTGGGCTGGCCCTCCTGGCCGCAGCCCGGATGGTTGAAGCCGAAGTACACCCGCGCCGCCGACTCCACCCCGTAAGCCCCGTTCCCGAAGTAGATCGAGTTCAGGTACTCGGTAAGGATCTTGTCCTTGCTCCACTTACGCGTCAGGTGGTAGGCCAGCGCGGCCTCGCGGAGCTTCTCGAAGATCGTGCGCTTGCGCTGGGTGGCGAGCGCGTTCTTGACGAACTGCTGGGGAATGGTCGAGGCGCCCTGCACGGCCTTGCGCCGGGTGACGTCCGCGAACAGGGCGCGGGCGATGCCCTTCGGGTCGATCCCGTTGTGCTCGTAGAAGCGCTGGTCCTCGATGGCGATCGTCGCGTGCTGCATGGCCGGCGAGATCTGGGTGTTGCTGACCAGGATGCGGTTGCGGTTCCCGGTGAGGACGGCCAGTTGCCGGCCGGTGTCGTCCAGCAGGACGGAGTTGCGCGAGTTCTTGTACTCCTGGCGGTTCTCGAGGCTGGGCAGGTCCTGGGCGACCGCCATCATCATCCCGAAGACCGTGGAGACGACGGCCAGCGCGGCCAGGCCGGCCAGGATCAGCGCGATCCGCAGCTTGTAGACCCGCGGGCGGGGCGGGCGACCGTCGCCGTCGCCCAGCGCCACCGGCGGCTCGCTGGGAGGCGCGCCGCCGTGCCCGTTTCCCCCGCCGCGAGTGGGGCGGGGGACCCGCGGCTCCCGCTCCCGCGTACGCCGGGGCGCGGGTGGAGGCAGCGTCTGGACCTGGTCCTGGTCCAGCTCGGAGTATGTGGGCTCGTCGCTCAACGCGGTCGCGGGGCGCGACAGTGGGACAGGGGCCACGGCGTCCCGTGGCACGCAAGATGGAGCCCCGGCGCAAGGGCCCCAACGAGGGGCGAGAGTCTAGCATTGGCCTCCGATGCCGCCCCCCGGTCCCGACCCCGCCGAGCAGGCCGCGGAGCTGACCCGGGGAGCGGAGGAGTGCCTGCCCGAGGGGGCCCTGGAGGAGCGGCTGGTTCTGGCCGCCCGGGAGGGGCGTCCCCTGCGCGTGAAGCTGGGCATCGACCCCACGGCGCCGGACATCCACCTGGGCCACGTGGTGGTCCTGGACCGCCTCCGGGCCTTCCAGGACGCGGGACACGTGGTGATCCTCATCATCGGGGACTACACCGCGCGCGTGGGCGACCCCAGCGGGCGCTCGAGCACGCGCCCGGTGCTCAGCGGCGAGGAGATCGACCGCAACGCCGCCACCTTCCAGGACCAGGCGACTCGCGTCCTGGACCCCGACCCGAGCCGCCTGGAGGTGCGCCGCAACAGCGAGTGGCTGGACATGCCCGCGGAGGACCTGTTCCGGCTGGCCCGCACCGCCACCCTGGCGCAGATGCTGGAGCGCGACGACTTCGCGGGCCGCTACGAGCGCGGGGAGCCGATCTCGGTGCTCGAGCTGCTCTACCCGCTGCTGCAGGGCTACGACTCGGTGGCGGTCCGCGCCGACGTGGAGCTCGGCGGCACCGACCAGACCTTCAACCTCCTGCTGGGCCGCGACGTCCAGCGTCACTACGGGCAGCCCGAGCAGGTGGCGCTGACGCTGCCGATCCTGCCCGGGATCGACGGCGAGCGGCGGATGTCCAAGACGCTGGACAACTACATCGGGATCACCGAGCCGCCGGAGGAGATCTACGGCAAGACGATGCGGGTCCCCGACTCGGCGCTCGACACCTGGTACCGGCTGCTCACGGGCGCTCCGCCGCCTCCCGACCAGCCGCCCCGCGACGCCAAGCGGCTGCTGGCTCGCGAGCTGGTCGAACGCTTCCACGACCCCGATGCCGCCGCCCGCGCCGAGGCGCACTTCGACCGGCTGTTCGTGGAGCGAGGCGCGCCCGAGGACGTGGAGGAGGCCACCTTCGAGCCGGCCGACGGGACCGTCCACGTGCCGGCGGTCCTCGAGGCCCTGTTCGGCCTGTCGCGCTCCGAGGGCCGGCGGCTGCTGGCCCAGGGCGGCGTGCGGGTGGACGGCGAGCCGCTGGGGGCCGACGACCAGGACCTGCCGGCGGAGCGCCTGGACGGCGCGCTCCTGCAGGTGGGCAAGCGGCGCTTCCGGCGGATGCGGCGGGCCTGAGGCGCGGTGCCGGTCCACAGCGGGCTGCTCCGGCTGGCCACCGAGGGCGACGGGCAGATCGTCGACCTCACATCGGGCGTGGCCAGCGTGGTCCGCCAGTCCGGGGCCCGGGAGGGCGTGGCCACCGTGTTCGCGGTGGGATCGACGCTGGCGGTCACCACCATGGAGTACGAGCCGGGCGGGGTCCAGGATCTGACCCGGGCGCTCGAGCGGCTGCTGCCCGCGGAGGGCGACTACGCCCACAACCGGCTCAACCACGACACGAATTCCCACGCCCACCAGCGGGCGTCGATCGTCGGGCCCTCCGAGTCGATACCGGTGGTGGGAGGCGAGCTGGCGCTGGGGACCTGGCAACAGGTGGTCCTGCTGGACTTCGACGACCGCCCGCGGCAGCGCAGCGTCCACGTCCACGTCATCTCCTGAGGCCGGCCCTCCGGCGCTATACTCGTGGGCCCGCTCGGGAGCCCCGCGGGCTATCCGGGCGCGCGTTGCTGGGGAGGAGTCCCCTCCCCGAGAGGCGCGACGGTCTTTGAAAACTCGACAGCAGCACACCCGAGCATCGACTCGTTCGATGCCTCGGTGTGTCCGAGCCCGACCTCGAGGCGATCCGCTTGCGGAGCGCCGCGAGGCATACATCATTCCCGTCTGCGCTCCGGGTCGCCCTCTGTGTACGGGCGGCCCCTCGTGAGGGCGCCGACGACTCTCTGAGTCGCGCGTGGCTTCGGCCGCACGCGGCCACTTCACGGAGAGTTTGATCCTGGCTCAGGACGAACGCTGGCGGCGTGCTTAACACATGCAAGTGGAGCGACGAACCAGGCTTCGGCCTGGGGCAAAGCCGCGAACGGGTGAGTAACACGTGGGTAACCTGCCCCGATGACCGGGACAACCCGAGGAAACTCGGGCTAATACCGGATGTGCTCTCGAGCCTCCAGGCTCGTTAGGAAAGGTAGCTTCGGCCTCCGCATCGGGATGGGCCCGCGGCCCATTAGCTTGTTGGTGGGGTAACGGCCCACCAAGGCCGCGATGGGTAGCTGGTCTGAGAGGACGATCAGCCACACTGGGACTGAGACACGGCCCAGACTCCTACGGGAGGCAGCAGTGGGGAATCTTGCGCAATGCGCGAAAGCGTGACGCAGCAACGCCGCGTGGGGGAAGAAGGCCTTCGGGTTGTAAACCTCTT